>DASYWW010000011.1 GCA_035935655.1 Candidatus Bathyarchaeia archaeon | reverse complement strand
CACGAGCTGTGGGTGCGGCTGTGGTCAGACAAAGACAAACTGCTTTGAGGGTCAGAATCTCAACGACAGTTGGTATGCTTCAGGTCACTCACCAAGACCAACGAACGAGGTCACGAATCGAATAGCTCCACCACTGACAGGTAGCTCGTTCCCAATCGTCCTTCAACCAAGCGAACCCGAGCCTGTGTGGATTCACAAAAGCCAAGTCGAAATATCTACTCCTGAGATACCGACACTCAGCCGAGAAGAGCTACGTGATGGCATCGAGAAGAAAGTCGCGTCAACTTGGCAACCGCCGAAGTGCTCGGAGTGTAATGACAGGCTCGACAAGAAGCCTGTAGCTTGTGGTAATCGCGGTCACTTAATGAAATACGAGCAGAGCCGGGAAGCCAACCGAGCAAGAAGGGCCAGGCGCAAACAGAGATGACCCGATTGCGCAATCAGGTGCCGTGTATGTGCTCGTATCGGAGTGGAATATTCAGCATGTGGGTATCACCTCAAGACCTCTCCGACACTTCTACCCACATCTTAGCGCATAGCGGGTAGATACGCCCGGCCCAAGCGTGGCTGGTGTGCCGTAGAGGGCACTGAAACCGAGCGGTCGTAGTTTCTGACACGACTCGGGTGACCGGGGTTAATGTCTTCTCGCCGCGTCACGGATTGGGATATTTCTGCGCACTATCACTTGGGCTGGGCGGGTCGAACTCTGGGGAGAGGGCGGCTCGCCTGACCCATTTTTGGTGAGACAAGTTTGACAAGCCGGAATACACACAACAAAACGAAGCCTGACTATAGCAGGCTCAAAGGGCCAGTGCGGCCAGTGTGGGATGGCAGTTTTGATAAGCCCGACAGGAGACCTATCGACCCAAGACTGAACCCGAAACCGGAACAGTTGGTCAGATGCCCCGAGTGCGGTCTTCGCTTCTACGTTTCCGAGTCTCCGAGAAGTATCGATGGGCTTTGTGAGCCATGCTCGGCTGAGAAACGACCAACCAAGTATCTGCCCCGCTACCCACAGCGTGTAGCTGTCGTCAACCCGAAGTCGTGGTGAGGAGATTGAAAGTCGGAGTGTTCATGTGTCTCGGTCTTCTCAACGAAGACCCAGCTCGGTCAGTCAAACAAGAGGTCGAATACTTCGCTCGTTTTCTGCAGAGCCTGTTTCTCTCAGACTTTCCCAAGGAGCACACTTTCAGAGTAATCGGCCCCGGATACAGCAACCTCTTCCAAGCGAGAGAGCTGTTTCTTCCACAGTCAGCTTTGGAGAACGACTTCGTGCTTCTCGCTGACGCTGACATGGTAGTTCCGCCTTTCTGGTGGGGAACGGTAGAGGGCTTGTTCAACAGCGACCCAAAGATTGGGCTTGTATCGGCCGTTCTGAGCGGTGACGGCTTTCGTTGCCCTGG
Organism: Candidatus Bathyarchaeia archaeon; assembly: GCA_035935655.1. Classification (NCBI taxonomy): domain Archaea; kingdom Thermoproteati; phylum Candidatus Bathyarchaeota; class Bathyarchaeia (SeqCode); species Bathyarchaeia archaeon. The sequence continues at coordinate 130,988 of DASYWW010000011.1, read as the reverse complement.
TTTGAACGTTGAGGATTACGAAAAACTTTACCGAAGCTTGACGCTAACAGACGAGAAACATCGCTACTTACCAAGCGATGCCGACTGGAGCAACCCCAACGCTTCCCTGCCCCGAGTTCTTCTTGACAAAGCCTACTTCCAGAGAGTGCCCGGCCCATCACTCGACCAGTTTACAGTTTTCAGGTCAGAAATGCTCCGGCAGATACCGTATGACAACACGCCCGGGTGGAGACTTCGATGTCTTGATGCGGGTTGGAAGCTGGCGATAGCTCCTGGCGTTATTGTCTCTCACATGAAAGGAACGATAGGTTACTGGTCAAGCGTTGGCCAAGTCTTGATGTATCAAGCTACGGCCAGACACGAAGACGGCACTCAGTTTAAACTTGGAGTGTAGCTGGTTGGTCACCGTTCTTGTGAAGCCATGCGGCCACAGGGTTCACGGTGTCTGCCAGCGATGCGAGAAGAAAGCGACCGAGCGAGTAATCCGCTACCTCATAAAACACGGAGTTCCCCGCTATCCGCCCTCAGAGGTGCACGTAGCTCTCGCGTGCGAATTTGTGATGCGATACAAGAAAGCTTTGCACGAAGTAGGGCTCGACTGAGCTTACGCGGTTTTCCGTCTCAGGAAAATGTGACCGTTTACCGTCGTTCCCGGAACTGGCTCGAACCCCTCACTAAGTGCTCGCTCCAAAGCTAACTCGTCAGTGCTCTCTATCTTCCGAGTCTCGAACTTCGACTTCGGCGGCCCCACGATTTGTGTCTCAACGATTTGCTTGTCTATCTCGATGCCCTTTTCTAACTCGCTTACTTTCTTCCTAAGCTCTGTGATTTCGAGGGTGACCTCAGCTTGAGTCTTCGTGCCCAAGAAGTTCATCACTGTCTCGACTTTTTCTAACCAGAGAGATGCGGTTTTCTCCGGCCCGATATAGTTCTCCTTAGAGCCGGTAGACTTTCCGACCAGATATTCCGCGTATGAGTCAGGGTATCCCGTAGCTTTGGTAAGACCCAAGTTGGTTGCTCGTAGAACGTGTGGGTGATACGGGTCGTGTGCTCCCGTCTGTGCTCCGGGTCTTTCAGATTTCGGCTTCTCTGTAATCATACCAGCTTTGATGAAACAGTTTCGAATCAGAACACCCATCATCGAAGACGACAAGTGCCCGTCTATTTCCCCATCGAACAGCCAAGCACTCTTGATGCCCCGGTTTTCCCTGTCAACTAAGTAGGTCTTGACGAGCTGTACGCATTCGCTCGACAAGAAGCTGTATCGCTTCTGAGCCGTCTTAGTGATGCGAGCCGGAAACTCTACCCTGACCGGGTTCTCTTTCCAGAAGATGTCGGACAACTTGACCCGACAACTTTCTCCGATACGTGCCCCTGTGCTGACACTGAACGACACCGCTACTTTCTCTTTCGGAGTGCCCACTATCAGGCATTGTTTGAGTTGGTCAGGAGAAGGCTGTCTGTCGTCAGTGACTCGAGCCGCAGATACTTTCTTGACGGCCGTATTCAGGTCGTCGCTATCGACCCCAATCTTGACGTAGCGGAATAGGTTCACGACTTTGAACCGATGACCAAAAATCGTAGTCTCGGAGAGCTTACGCTTCCGCATCGAGTCTATCATCGCGTTAATGCTCTCAGCCATGTCGATGTCTTCCGTGCGAAGTGCCGATATGCCCCTCTCTGCCGCGTCATACACGGATGCCCACACACGGGCCGTCTCCTCTTGAGAAAAGAGGTGAGTGTCAGGCATGTCTGATAACAAGCCGTTGCCCAAGACCCAATTTCGGAGCACGTCCTTTCTCTGTCTTTGACTCTTGACGTTGGTTGGTAGCTCCGCCCAACCCTTCACAGTTCGGATTGCCTTCGACATCGTTCCTCTACGAAAAACGTGGGTGGCTCAAGCTACGGGTCTATTGTTACCAGAATACGAGACTCCTCGGCACGCGAACGGGGAATATGGCGCCGGGAGTGGGATTCGAACCCACGCGGCCCTAACGGGCCACAGGCTCTCAAGGCCTACGCTCTCACATCTCTGGAAGATCTGCGCCTTTAGACCCACATCAGCAGGTTAATCCACTCGGCCAACGGGATGCAAGAACCCAACTGGATACTCGCATTATCCCGGCGCGTCAACCCGCCTTCAGGTCAGAGAAAACGCAGAAGGAAGTCACCTATTAAGCAGTTCTGAGAGGAACGACGAAATGACAGAGTCGAAAAGTTGTTGGGAGAGTCTGGAGGATACCGGCTTCTCGAACACGTAACGGACGCGCTCATAGAGGCCTGGGGAACAACCCTCGAAGAGGCCTTCTCTCAAGCGGGCCTGGCCTTGTTCGACACCATGCTTCACGTAAAGCGCGTGCAGCCAAAGACCAAGGTAGAAATCCAGACCAACGGACATGACGAGAAGGAACTCCTTTACAACTATCTTGAGGAGCTCTTGCTTCTGTTTGAGGTCAAGCGGCTCGCCTTAAGGAGCTTTGTTGTGAGTTCGATTACCCCAACTCAAGCCGAAATCAGACTCAGAGGCAATGCCTCTGGAGAACCCTATGATCGCGCCAAACATAACGGAAAAGTTGAGGTCAAAGGAATTACTTATCATTTGATGGAAATAGAAAAACAAGCGGGAAAAGTGACAGTCAGATTTCTACTCGATCTATAGCTTAGCCTGGCAGGTGTCCGCAGGGCATTGCCTTAGGTCGCGCCACCCTATTTCTTCTTCTTTCCTGAGCCAGCCATGCTTATAGGTAGCTGCTCAGGAAGCAACGCGAGCGAAGAGAAACAATGAGCCACCAAGGGTCCGGACTCGTCAACCGTTCAAGCGCACAAATTCCGTTGACACAGGTTGAGCCAAACATTTGGGAGGTTCCAAGAGACTTCCAGCCCGGGATGAAAGTCCCGGCGCGAATCTATGCCGACGAAGACCTGCTCTCCAAGATGAGAACGGATCGAACAATCCAACAGTGCGTAAACGTCGCGCACCTAGATGGGATTTGCAAATACGCAATCACCATGCCGGACGGCCATGAAGGATACGGGTTTCCGATAGGCGGCGTAGCAGCAACCGACTACGACGAAGGCTTAATCAGCCCCGGAGGAGTCGGATATGACATAAATTGCCTCTCCGGAAACTCCCGAGTCCTGCATGACTTAGGTTATACACGACAAATCTCAGACTTCGACAAGAACTGGAGACACAGCGAAGTAAAATGCATAGGGAAGAACCTCGAAACATCCTCGACTGGCCTAGTCAGATTCCTCCATCAAAGGCCCCATAATAGAATATTGAAGATCCGGACACTCCTCGGTCATGAAGCAATAGCCACCGAAGACCACCCGTTCTTAACTCCCACGGGTATGATACCCCTCGGGAAACTTAAGTCAAGCAAAGTTGCCGTCTATCCCTTTGTCGGTGTCCCATACGAAGAGCCCTCTGAGTTCGTGATCGTCGGCCGAGACGGAATCAATAGACTCCGAATCCGCATGAACAAAGCTCTCGCCATCCGCGAGTTGCAGCAAAGGAATCTTCTCCCTTTAACGTCCCAAAACTCGAAGCTCCCGTTTCTGCTCAAGATCATGGGATTTCTGCTCGGAGACGGAACACTCATCTATACACCAAGAACGCACCTGGCTGCATTCTATGGGAAGGAAGAAGATCTTCGGCTAATACGCAGGGACCTCGAGACGATAGGTTACAAGCCGTCTCGAATCTACCATCGAGCTAGGAAATCGCGAATCGAGACAAAGTACCAAGAATACAGTTTTGAAACGACTGAATCTTGGTTTAAGGCGACAGCAAGAAGTTTCGTCGCTCTTCTTGCGGCCATGGGCATACCTCTCGGAAACAAGGCAAGTCAGGACTTCAGGCTCCCTGATTGGCTCTTCAAACTTGAAAGATGGCAGAAGAGACTCTTTCTTGCAACCTTCTTTGGCGCCGACTTGTCTAAACCCAAGACCCCTACTGCACACGAGTACAACTTCTACGCACCTGCACTCGGCCTCAACAAGAAGGCACGATTCTCAGAATCCGGGGTTCGACTCATCAGTCAGGTTCAGGAATTGCTAAGCTCCTTCGATGTAAAGGCAACTATAGGTTCCATTGAAGAAGATGCATTTGCCGGGGTTGGAGAGGTATCCTCGCGAATCCGTCTCTTAGTATCATCGGAACCAACGAATCTCATCAGATTCTGGTCCACTGTAGGTTATGAATACAATACGTTCAAGGCTTTTCTCGGAAACGCAGCTGTGCAATACCTCAAGCTCAAACAAAGAATACTGGGTGAGAGGATCGAGACTGCCAAGACAGCTATTGCACTCACGACAGCGGGGGCAAGTGCAGGAGAGATCTACAAAAAGCTCGAATCAGAATTCGTTAACAGACGGTTCATCGAGCGTTCCATTTATGAAGGAAGAAGAACCGCCCCTAGAATCGCCCAGAACTTCATGACTTTCGACGAATTCCTCGTTTCAGCGACTAAGGGACTTGGTATGTCTGGAGCAGTGTGGGATGAGGTATTAGCCATAGAGGATGTACCAGACTTCAAAGAAGAAGTGTTTGACTTCACGACATTATCCGAAGCTCACAATTTCGTCGCCAACGGATTCATCGTATCGAATTGCGGAGTCAGATTGATCAGGACGAACCTGACCGAGGAAGAGGTACGCCCAGTTCTCCCGAAACTCGTGGACACGATTTTCAATTTCATACCATCCGGACTGGGCAGCCGAGGCCAAGTCAAGCTCAGTGTTACAGAACTAGATCGCGCCGTTACCGATGGGCTCGATTGGGCCGTGGACCATGGCTATGCTTGGCCGGAAGATCCAAAGACGATCGAGGAAGAGGGATGCATGGAGGCTGCCGACCCGTCGAAAGTCTCGAACAGCGCAAAGTCACGCGGTGCTCCTCAGCTGGGCAGTTTAGGCAGTGGAAACCATTTCATTGAGATTGAGAGAGCCGACAAGATCTTCGACAAGCGTGTCGCCGAACGTCTCGGCATTCATAAGGAAGGCCAGATTCTTGTTCTGATTCACACTGGAAGTAGGGGATACGGTCACCAAACGTGCAGCGACTACCTTCGCGTTATGGAGAGAGCGATCAACAAGTACAACATCAAGCTCCCTGACCGGGAGCTGGCGGCTTGCCCAAGCAAGAGTCCCGAAGCTGAGGATTACATTCCCGCCATGTCGGCCGCCTGCAACTTCGCATTTGTCAACCGACAAATGATAACCCATTGGGCGAGAGAAGCTTTCTCGAAGGTATTCCAACGGCCAGCGGATTCTCTTGACATGAAGATCGTCTACGATGTCGCCCACAACGTAGCAAAAGTCGAATCCCACATGATCGACGGAGAAACAAAGAAGGTGACTGTTCACAGAAAAGGGGCAACCCGGTCATTTCCTCCTGGCCACCACGATATCCCAGCGGAATACAGAGACGTAGGCCAACCCGTCCTCATCCCAGGAAGCATGGGCACTAGCAGTTGGGTTCTAATCGGAACTCCAAGAGCGATGGAACTTAGCTTCGGAACGACAGCTCACGGGGCAGGCCGATTCATGAGCCGCTCCGGTGCAAAACGGAAATGGTTGGGGGGAGATCTCAAGAAGAGTTTGGAGAGTCAGGGGATAGTTATTCGTGCTGCCAGCATGGAGGTGCTGGCCGAAGAAGCGCCCGGCGCATACAAGGATGTCGATAGAGTGGTCGAAGTGAGTCATCAGCTGGGAATAGGGCAGAAGGTTGTACGAATGACCCCAATAGGAGTAGCGAAGGGCTAGCCTACTGGTGTGCCTCGCAACACTGGACCCGACACTTGCGGATTAGCGTTGAAGCTCATCCGTCTATTCCTTTCTATAAACTCGAATCCAAGGAGTATCGGCAGGATCGAGTCCTCTCAGCAAAGCAAGATACACTGAGACAAAGTCTGAATAGAGAACTGGCAATAGCAACCCAGCTAAGCGCGTGCCCGCCTTCAATCGCAATTGGGCGGGCGTGACTCTAGCAGCCCTAGTTATCGCGGACCTGAAGGACTCAAACACGGCGCGTTCAAAGTCAGATTCCGAGTGGTCGCGTATGAATACGGGTGCTAATGGGAATCGTTGATTGAACCATGCCTCTACTTCGTTATGGCCTGCTTCAGGCAAAAGAGCACATTTCGCAACCATTTTGCTATTCTCGGCAAGCTGATTCTTGAATCGTCTCGCAACGCTACCCATTCTTCGAAACGCGTAGATTGCCGGAAGGCGACCTTCCAATGATGCAGCAAGACGCTTGGCAGGGTTCTTGGTAAGAGGAACTTGTCTCTGGATCCGATTTCTAAGCCGACCGAGTTCTCGAGCCGCCAACTCGATCTCAGACTTGGGGTCTTGAATTATTCCACAGCTGTTTAGCGCAAGGGCCGATGCCACGACCATTTGGCCCAGCGCAGCTCGAGGAGCCGGAGCCGGTCGAACTCCAAGAAATGGGACACCCAGTTCTTCGGACAATTCTTGCAATTTGCCGCCTGTTCCGATGGTCATCAGAGTGGAGCCACGTTTTCTCGCCTCTCGGAAAGCAGCTAGAGTCTCGCGCGTCTCTCCTGAATAACTGAGAGCAACAAAGAGGGTGTCGGATCCGACGAATCTTGGAAGCGCCGGGTCCCGGAGGACGATCGCCGGAACAGAGATCTTGTCTTCGAGCCAGTCAAGAACCAGGTCTCCTGCAGACGCGGACCCACCCATACCCATCAATACAATGTTACGAAAGACTGGGTGTCGGGTGATTTTTCGAATTAGAGGCCAAACTTGTAATTGGGTGCTGATGAATTCTGGGAATCTCTCGACTGCACCAAGCATTTCCTTCGGATCGAGGCGAGAGATCTCTTTCTCACTGTCGAGAACTGTTGGCATGCTCGATGATTAGGTGCTAGATTTCTAAACGTTCGCAGTCCTGTCGAAAAGATCCGACCAATTTATCTTTCTCGCCACCTGTGGATAATCATGACTCAACCCGCACGGCGAGCCCAAACCCTCTCGGTTGCCTTACCGGCTAGCTTGACCTTGGACATACCTCATCTGAGGGAAAAGACAGCCCGCCTAGGGTTTGCCTCGCGGGCACTCGCGACGTTTCGGGTGGAACAGGCGATCATCTACCGCGACAGAGCGGGAGCCGAGGTAGATCGCGAAGCAGCCCTAATCGAGAAGATGCTCAAGTACATTGAGACCCCGCAGTACCTGCGGAGACTGCTATTCAAGATGGACCCTGACCTACAGTACGCCGGTACCCTGCCACCCCTACGTACACCTAACCACCCTGACAAGCAGAACCCAAGCCCTGGGCTGCTGCGAGAAGGCGTAGTTGTGCAATCCGGGCCGTCTTCTATGATCGAGGCCGGTTTCCGCAACTTGGTTCGCATCAAGTCAAACCTGCCGACTTCAAACAGAATCACCGTTCGGTTGACGAAGAACTCGCCGGATCTTGAGGGTGAAATCGTGGAGCCCAGCGGGTTAACCATATATTGGGGGTTCAGGGTGGCTCGTGGGAACGTTTCACTATCAGAAATAATACGGAGCAGGAAATTCGACTTGACAATCTCGACTTCCCGGAAGGGCGTGAATGTACTGGAGATAGCGTCTGATCTGAGGAAGATGTGGAAGTCAGCCCTGTGCCCCTTGATTGTATTTGGTTCGCCAAGCGAAGGCGTCCCAGAAATTCTCGCCCGGTCAGGCATGAACGTCTCCGACTCAATGGACTTCAATCTGAACACTATTCCGGACCAAGGGGTTGAGACAGTCAGGACCGAAGAAGCATTGTGGAGCTCCCTTGCCGTCCTTAGCGTCTTGGAGGAGAAATAGATGGGTCATAGGAAGTATAGCGCGCCGAGAAGAGGATCGCTCGCCTATTTACCTCGGGGGAGATCTTCCCACTGGGCCCCTCGAATCCGTTTCTGGCCGGAGTACGAGGGAGCACCGAAACTCCTGGCCTTCGCAGGCTTCAAAGCAGGGACAAGCCACGTTACCATGGTCGACAACCGACAGGGATCACTAAACTACGGAAAAGAAGTCACTTTACCAGTAACCGTGGTAGAAACCCCTCCATTGTTGGTAACGGGACTAAGATTCTATGAGAGATTCAACGGAAACCTCAGGACCTCGGGCGAGGTCTGGGCTCCAGAACCCTCAAAGGATCTCGGACGCAAAATCAAGGTTCCTGAGAAATTCGACGACAACAAAGGTTGGGAGAAGCTCGAGTCCACAAAAGATAGAGTTGTGGAAGTGCGTGCAATCGCCGCGAGCCAACCACGCCTAGCCAAGATCGGAAAGAAAAAGCCCGACCTTATGGAGGTGAAGATCGATGGAGGAACCGTGAAGGATCAGCTGGAGTTCGCGAAAAAACTGCTCGGCAAGGAGGTGAAGGTTGCTGATGTCTTCAAAGAGGGAATGGACGTGGATGTTATTGGGATCACCAAGGGAAAGGGCATTCAAGGCCCTGTAAAGCGCTGGGGAATTAAGAAGCTCAAACACAAATCGAGAAAGACTGTTCGAGGAGTCGGCTCCATCGGCCCCTGGCACCCTCACTACGTCATGTACTCGGTACCCAGAGCAGGCCAAATGGGATTCGCTCAACGAACAGAGTATAACAAACAGATTCTAAAGATTGGAGACAACGGAACAGACGTTACACCAAAAGGAGGATTCCTGCACTACGGACCAATCAAGACCGAATTCACTTTATTGAGAGGAACGATACCCGGACCGGCAAACAGGCTAGTCGCCCTCAGAACGCCGGCAAGAGGACGAATCTCAGGCGAACCCCCCAAGATGGAAATGATCAGCCTGGCATCAAAGCAGGGAGCATAGAGCCTTGAGCCAACGCAACGTCAAGATTTTCGGAACAGATGGGAAAGCCGTGAGCGAGCTCTCACTCCCGCCAGTGTTCACCTCTGTTCTTAGAAGAGACATCATAGCGAAGGCTGTGGTTGCTCAACAATCCCATCGCTTCCAACCTCAAGGGCGGAATCATATGGCGGGAAAGAGGACCACCGCAGAATCTTTCGGAGTTGGCAGAGGAATCTCAAGGGTTCCACGAGTAGGCGGACACGGCCCACTCTCCGGCACAGCCGCCTTTGCCCCAGGAACTATGGGAGGGCGAATGGCCTTTCCACCCGTCGCCTGGAAACGAACGGCCAAATCAATGAACAGGAAAGAACGACGCGTCGCACTTGACTCGGCAATAGCCGCTACTGGATCGCAAGCTCTCGTCCGAAAGAGAGGGCACAAGTTCGACGAAGAGATCGAGCTACCACTAGTCGTCACTGATGAGGTGGAAAAGTTCGGGAAATCGTCTGCGGCCAAAACTTTTCTAACGGCGATCGGAGTATGGGACGATATCGACCGGGTAAAGAAGAGCAAGAAGATACGGGGAAAGAACCGAACGCATTCCGTAGGACCCCTCCTTGTAGTCAGCGAGTACCAGGGCGCTCAGAAAGCGTTCGAAAACTTTGAGGGCGTAGAAGTTGTTCGTGTCAAAGACTTGAGCGTTGAAGCCCTGGCTCCAGGAACACATCCAGGACGACTGGCGGTCTGGACGGAGTCTGCTATCAAAACCCTCTCAGACAGGAGCTGGCTGCGATAGATGGGCCGAGTCTCCACCGAACTAGTTATCACATATCCTATGATGTCTGAGGACACAGTCAAGCTGATAGAGACAGAGAACAAGATCGTCTTCATTGTTCACGTTAAAGCATCAAAGCGAGATATTTGGAAGGCGATCGAGGAGCTCTACGAAGTCAAAGTGGACCAAGTGCACACCCTCGTGACTCCTGAGGGCAAGAAGAAGGCATATGTTAGGCTGAACCCAGAATCGAAGGCGTCAGAACTCGCTGTGAAACTGGGAATATTGTAGGAGTGGGATTGAATGGGTAAGAATATTCTCGTTCAGAGACGAGGCCGCGGGTACTTCATATTCAAAGCGCCAACACATCGAAGAATTCACTCTGTTGGTTACAACAGCGTAAACGGCCATTCTTCGGGCTACGTCAAGGACCTCGTTCACGAGATGGCTCGTGGAGCACCCCTGGCACTGCTGCAGGTGGAGGGAGCGGGAGAAATCTATGTCCCAGCACCGGAAGGAATCGCTGTTGGGCAGAGGCTTCTCTTCGGAGCGGAAGTCCCTGCTGAGATCGGTAACATCAAGACTCTTGGGAAAATGCCGGAGGGGACTATGATCTGCAATATTGAACTCCGTCACGGTGATGGTGGAACAATGGCTCGTTCGTCCGGCTCCTTTGCGACAGTGGTCTCGCATACTCCAATTGGCACGGAGTTGCGTATGCCCTCTGGCAAGACGATTCATGTGAATGATAATTGCAGAGCTATGATAGGTGTCGTGGCCGGTGCAGGCAGAACTGAGAAACCATTCATGAAGGCGGGTCCAAGATGGTTCTTGCAGAGGGCCAGGGGACGAAAATGGCCGGTAGTCAAGGGACAGGCTATGATTGCGGCGTCTCATCCTCATGGCGGAGGACGACACAAACATGCAGGTAAACCTACGACAGTCGGACGCTGGACCTCACCAGGTCGGAAGGTCGGAAACATCGCCGCCCGCCAAACTGGAAGAGCGAAGAGAAGAAGCGCGCGGTAGAGATTTTGACCGGACCAACGTTAATTACGAGAATACGACCGGCAAAATGGGGGATATTCGATGCCTAGACAGTTCACATATCGCGGGCACAACTTGGAAGAGGTCAAGCAGATGTCGATGGACGAGTTCATCAAACTTCTTCCCTCTCGCCAGCGAAGGTCGCTACTCAAGGGTCTGACCAACGACCAGCGGACCCTTCTAGAGCATATCCGGCAATCGAGAAGAGAAAACGGTAATGGTGGCGGAAAGGCTCAATCTGTCAAGACTCATGCTAGGGACATGATCATCATACCTGAGATGCTTGGGTTGACGCTGCATCTGCACTCTGGAAAGGAGTTTGTGGCTATCGAGATCAAACCCGAGATGATCGGACACTTCCTCGGAGAGTTCGCAATCACCAACCAGAAAGTCGTCCACGGAACCCCCGGCATAGGCGCATCCCGCTCGAGCATGTACGTACCACTGAAGTAACCGCCTCGAATCCGCCACACCGCGCACCGCGAGACGCAAATTCGCCCAAAATCAGCCCCAATCCCGATTCCAAGCACGGATTTCTGGAACGGGACTTTCCACGCCTATCCCTAGGGGAATGCACGGGGATCGAAAAAGGCCAGACGAGCCGGTGACACGGATGTATCAGAAAAAAAAGCACAAATCTGTTTCAGGTTGAAAACTTGATCCTGGGAAAAATTACCCCCTTTGTGATTTCAGCCCCGCGACGCAGGAGTGTCCAGGCTGGAACAATTAAGAACAAAACGCTCTTGCCTATTCATTGGAGCGGGTTGCTAGACGCCTGCCTCGAGAGAGCCGGGCTGAGGGAAGACAAAGATCTTCACGGTGAGGCTTGGGTGTTAGTGACGCGGGCGACAGACACCCTAGAACAGGGCTGCAGGCAAAACCCGCTCCCAACCTCCCGGCAGCTCAGTAGAGGCTTTTAGTACTCTACCAGCCAGAGCAGAAACTTGGAGGATAGAATGGACCCGAGGCAACGCCTCGAACTTGTCACAAACGGAACTATAGAGATCATTCAGCCTGCAGAACTGGAGCGCGTCCTGGTAGAGAAAAAGAAGCCCCGAGCTTACTGGGGCTTTGAATGCTCCGGAAAGCAACTGGTCTAGATCAGCTGCCTGGAATGATGCATATCGGCACAGGACTCGTCTGCGGCTCAAAAATCAAGGACATGGTCCAGGCAGGATTCCACTTCATCATATTCCTTGCAGACTGGCACAGCATGATCAATAACAAGTATGGAGGGGACATGGAAAAGATCGAGACAGCGGGTGAGTACTTCAAGCACTGCTTCACAGCATTGGGACTGGACGAAGATAAGGTTGAGTACGTCTGGGCCTCGAAACTTGCCAGCAACCCCAACTACTGGGAGAGAGTCATCCGGGTCGCCAAAACGACCACGGCACAACGTGTAATGCGGGCACTACCGATCATGGGGCGCGACTTGAAAACCCAAGAAGTCGAGGCCGCCACCCTGTTCTATCCGTGTATGCAGGCTGCTGACATATTCGAGATGAGCCTAGACGTGGCTTGCGCGGGAATAGACCAGAGAAAAGCCCACGTGCTAGCACGAGAGGCAGGCGAAAAGTTGCGATGGGGAAAACCGGTTGCTCTCCACACTCCTATGCTGATGGGCCTAGATGGCTTACAGGGATCTGACAGGGGAAGTTATGATGAGGATCCGAAGCTGAGCAGCGTGATCGCAGCGAAGATGTCAAAGAGCAAGCCTGAGAACACGATAATGCTCCACGACTCCCCTGGCGTCATCGAGGAGAAGCTACGCAAAGCGTACTGCCCACCGAAAATAGTCGAGGGTAATCCAGTAATCGAGTACTACCGCCTCCTCGCCTTTCCCAGATACAAGACTGTTACTTTGGCTCGAGATCAGAAGTTCGGAGGAGACCTGAAATTCGCTACATACAAAGAGCTCGAAGAAGCGTACAAGACCGGAAAGATCCACCCGCAGGACCTCAAAGCAAACATGGCAAGAATACTAGCTGAAATCCTCAGTGGAGTCAGAGAGTATTTTGGAAAACACCCTGAACCCCTGGAACAGATGAAGAGGTTGGAAGCGAGGTAATCGCAGTTTGGTAGATCCAGTCCGGAGAAGATGTCCGGCACACGTTCGAAACCCGCGGATGGTGTTGTATACTCGAAAAATGGAGAGGGCGACAAGGATCTTCCAAGACCTGCAGGAGCAGTCTGACGCAGGAGTACCGATCATTGTCGAGGGAAGAAGAGACGAAGCAGCCCTAAGAAAGCTCGGCATCAAAGGAACCATCCTCTGCCTCAAGGCCACAGGAGAGCCGAGATTCAGATTCATCGATCGCCTTGATGGATCAAAACGGGCAATTGTGCTAACCGATTTTGACCGAGAGGGTGGAGAGTTGGGAACATGGTTGTACCTAGAGCTGTCACATCGAGGAATTCATGCAGACAACCAGTTGTGGAGAAAGATCAGAAACCTCGCGCGAACAGAAGTCCGTAGCGTTGAAGAACTTCCAAGTTTCGTGGGAGCCTTGGAGATACGATCGAGAGGACTTAGACCCTAGGCTATTGCCTGCGAGCGATCATGCTCTACCTGAAAATGGCGAATTTACAATACTTCGGAACGCACAATCTAGTCCGTCCCGGACACGCGAGGGTCCACTCAGGGGCTAGGCTCTACCGTTCTTCATCCGGACAGCTTTGGAAGGCTTGCCATTGCCTTGGAAGTAGTCTCGGAGGATCTGCTCGAAAAAGATTGAGAGACCTCCTACACGTCCGTGGTAGACTTTTTCGACTTCGTGGCGCACGAGATTCTCCGCCTGATCGCTCAGGGAGATCATCATTTTGCCCATTTTCGATTGGAATACGTCCAAGGTGGCTGTGAGATTGACGATTCTTGACTGGAATCACTAAATCCTATACAAGGGAGACTATGGATATCTACAGCAACTTGGGGCTAACCGCCGGGTTTACCGCGTCCGAATCAATTTTTCAGTCCGAGAACGTGTGAATTGTATATAAATAGTCAAAAAATGGAATCACGCAAGCACTCACTCACACCAAACTCAAGGTTGTTCACCTGCTTAGAAACGTAAAGCGCATTGTACGCTAGAGCGATGGGGAAAGGCCTGCCTTTGGGTTAGCTATTCTGAGGTGAGGCTCATCCGGGGATTGGAATTGGGTAACTCTCAAGAAGGGGTCTCTCCAGATTTCTTGTGTCGAGTTGTTGTCTTACTCCCATTCCTTTCATTATGAAAATGAGGGATGTTATATTCACCGAGAAGTAGACTAGACTGGTAGCGAAGAAGCCGTACGGGGTGGAGAGTATCGGAAAAGGGTCTGGCGGAAGATTCCACGACCAGGAAGACATGGTGTTCGCAAGTTCTAGAAGGGATCCTATGACCAGTGTTTGGCGAAGACGGCCGCGCATCAGAAACGGAACGATAGCCCACACCAGGTAGTGTGTGTATATTTGGCGAAGCGGAATCAGCCATACCAATAATCCGAGGGCTACTACATCAATCGCACTCAGCTCACGTGCTCGGGTCCAAATGATTCCCAGCGTGACTACGAAGAGTGCTCCTGTGGTGGCCACCCACACCTGATTCTCCACAACGGTAGGCAAAGAAAAATGAAAGAGCAATGGCAATACTGCGTAGAGCAGGTTCATCATTGTAAAGCTCGACGTGCCTCCTCCAAACCCAGAGGATAGATTGAAGCCCAGAGCAGACTCCAGATATCCAGTTAAGATAACTGGGGCGAATAAGCCGAGAAACAAGATCGACATCGTTGCGGCGATCGCTGGGAGCGACTTCCGAATTCCTCGCTTCCTAACCAGCCACACGAGGACAAGTGGAATCGCGAGAATCGGATGAATCTTGAAAACTGTCGCTAAAGCGAGCAAAACCGTACCGAGAAAATAGCGGCTAAGGATCAGGGCGAGAACTGATCCGGCGAGGATAGGGTAACCGAGAACGTCGCTGTTGAACCAGTAGTAGGGAGAGAGACTTATCGACGGGAGGGCTAGAAAGAGGGCTGGCGGGACAAGAGCGCAGAGACCGGAAACCCCCCTGATTCGTAGGGCGAGGAAGATCAGGAGCGCGACAACAGCATCTGCAATAACTCCTGTCAACCGAACGTTTCGGGAGATAACGCCGATCGTGTCTGGTGTAAGCGGGATACTGCCTGATGTTATTCTGATGATGCTTCCGACCACAGCGAGCAGGAAAGGCGGGTAGGGAGAGGCCCATGGACTGGACAAGTAGGGATTTTGCCCCGCCATCAACATCATACTCTTCGGAATGTCAGCACCCAGAAGGTCTCCGCCGCCATTGGTGCGGAGGATCAAGAGGATCTTTTGAAAAGTCGTCGCCGCTAGCAATCCGCAGAAAATCACTGGCGAATACTTATCGACGAAAGAGTCGACCTTGGCAAAGTTCCGATGCCAATGTTGTCTCAGGGACTCAAGCATCGCCTAGTCGAGCGCGTTCTAAGATGCTAAATAGCCTTTCAATCCAGAACCTTAAGACGAGTCCAGGGCACAATGAATTTTGCAGATGGATTCGTTCTCGCACTAACAATAATCTTCCTAGCCTACTTCGCCTACGCCACTCCAATAATCATGGTAGGCATCTGGCGATACAAAAAGCACGGATTCGCAGCAGAAGAACCCGGAGAAAATTGGGACCCACCTAACGTCTCAATCCTCGTCCCAGTAAAGAACGAGGAAAAAGTTGTCGGAAGACTACTAAACGCCATTGCGAAACTGGATTATCCCAGAGAGAATCTCGAGGTGGTCGTCGTCGAAGATGGATCAAGGGACAGGACGCTAGAAATCTGCAACGATTACGCAAGACAATATCCATGGATGAAAGTCTTCCACAGGGACACGAGCCTCGGAAAAGGAGACGCGCTAAACTTCGGATTCGCCAAATCGACAGGGGAAGTCGTCGCGACATTTGATGCAGACGATATTCCGGAACCGCAGGCTATCACCAAAGCTCTACGTTACTTCAACGACCCGAGGGTCGGGGCGGTGCACGGCTATCACCGTACGCTCAACTTACAAGAGAGCATTGTTGCGAGACTGGCGGCCTACGAGACTTTTCTTTACAGGTTGGCCAATGATGGAAAATATGCGTTGAAACTGTTCGTTGCCTTCTCTGGATCGAACACTTTCTTCCGGCGAACCGCTCTGGAGAGAGTGGGCCTCTGGGACGCGAACTCCATCGTTGAAGACGCGGAGCTGGCTGTCAGGTTCGCGCGAGCGGGTATTCCAACGAAGCTGGCTCCAGTCGAGAGCTGGCAAGAAATGCCGGCGAAGGTCAAGAGCTTGCTAAAGCAACGGATCAGATGGAGCGGTGGAAACATTCAGACGGGCCTGAAACACTGGGACGCCTGGAGATCCATGTCGCCCCTGAAGGCTTTCGACATGGAAGTGCTAATGATGAGCCCGATAATGGCGATACTCGCTTTTGTTGGCTGGGCCCTTCTTGCGCTTGGCATCGGCCATATCGGGATACCACTCGCTGAACTTGTGCCGCTTCTGATCGTGATGGGTGCATTGAACATCTTCTACTTCGGAACACTTCTAACAGTCGTTGTTGCCCAGGCGAAAACTGGCATCGTATCATACCTCACCCTTATTCTAGCCACATATCCATATGCAACGCTGCTTTCGATCGCAAACTTTGTAGGCCTTATCTCGGTTCTCATTCTTGGAAGAAAGCTCTGGCTGAAAACTGAGAAAACAGGCTACATCGACTCGCCAACCCTGATAGCAAGGCTAACACAAAGCGAGTTGACTAGCCACTGTCGCAAGACTCTTGAGACGAGGACAAAGCGTTCGATTCTGATAGATAGTCCGCAATAGGCCTACTGGAAACAAGGTGGCGAATGGATTTGCTACTATATAGTTACCTTGAACGAAAAAGGCGAACCAGGAAGAGAGGTCGTCCCGATGTCCAATTTACAATCGATCGTCCACCCGGCAGTGACCGAGGTTCCAGAGGCGATTGTGAGGGTCTTGGGCGAAAAACCACTGATGGAAAGTGTCACCGTAAAACACTTGTTTAGAGGAGTAGTGGCCGTCGCGTTTACCTGAATGTCATAGACGATGTCTCCTGCGATAAGCAGATTGTTCGCAGTTCCGGGAGATGTGCCAAAGGTGACGTTACCGGCTGGGCATGTACCAGTCGCGGCGGTGCCAACCGATGGTTTGGAGAAACCCTTGTCTCCAACAAGAATACCGTTAGTGATGTTGTATGCACTACCCATCTCAGCCTGGTAGATCGTGCTTGTGGTTGCGATGGTCGCGGCTGAAACTGCGAGCACAAGGATCGCGAGGAAGATTTTGGCTGAGAAATACCAAGTGAACGTGCGTCGAACCCACCTGGACACTGCGGAACCACACTTCATCTTCGAGCATCGGGAAGGTTTCTTAGCGAATGTTTGAGTTTTCAGTCCCTTTGACTATCACATATGGGTAACAGTTCCAATCAACGGATATTAACCCGTACAAGCTTGCTTGGAATAGCTGCTGGGGGACTCCCGGTCTTGCGTCTTGAGGTGCACTCGCTAGTACCCCCTTTTTGGTCAGAGGATTTCCTGTCTGGCAGGGACAATGGGCGAGTTAGGCAAGTCAGGGCGTAGTCTGGGCTTGAATGACTAATGAGTTTGCCTGCTCTATCGAGCGATTCACGAACGATTTCCAGCCGAGATCAGGGGGATGCCTTGCATCGCAGATCAGGGCCGAAAATGGGCGAAATTTCACCATTGCAGCTATGGCACAATGGCCGAGTATGGATTAGCCCTCAGAATCAACGTGTTAAGGGCAATAGAAGAGAGCGGGCTCCCTGGAGGATCCAGGGAAGTCCTTTCTTGGAAGTTGAGGGGTCTAGGTGACGTTGACGTAGACTGTTACTGGTGCGGTAATGGGACTCGCGCCTAGGTCTACGTAGAAAGTGACTGCTCCTGTGTTTGCGTTAGTCGTCCAGGTGCCGCTGGTGATACTGGCCAAGGTTGTCGCGCCGAGGGCACCTCCACCGCTCCTGATAGTTATGTGGATGGTGTGGCTCCCTCCAGTATTTGGAGGGGTGAAGACTAGCGAGTCCATCCAGTGGCCTGCTGTGATTCCAGTGGCTCCCGTGTTTCCGTAGACTTGCTGGGTAGTTGTAGTGGAAGTAATCGCGGTGGTAGCATTGTCTGCAATTGTGTTGGCGACTACGGCTAACCCGTTGTCCACGATACCAAACGTGCCCGTGTTGCTGTGATAGGTACCAACTTCGCCCGTGTAAACGTTGGAAGTGATCGCAATGTTCGCGGCTAGAACGCCTGCGACCATTCCGACCATCGCGACTACGACGAGTGCGAGGGCTGGAACCTTCTTGTTTGTTGCTCTGCTTAGTTTGGCTCTGAGATTGCTCATTTCTCTAATCCTTAGCTCGGCGTAATCAATCTGGCGAACGATAAGCCACGCGTTCCTAGCGTGGACGCTCCACGGTAGCATCCGCAATAGCTAGCGAGTGTGCAGTAGAAACTATTCCTCTTCTCTCGAAGCCCTTCGCGTATACTTCGGCTTTTTCTGCCACTTTCTCAATAAACGCATGACGGGAGGAGCCCTCGGGCGATGGCCGGAGAGCCTTCCGAAAACCGAGGAGCGCCTGACGTGCTCCTCAGATGCGTCCTCTTCGCCGAGACTCCACTTCTTGACTGCTCTAGAGCCTTCTTCATCGGATTCCTCGGCCAGAACTAGTTCTCTTCCTGCGTGCTGCAGAAGGGTTGATTCGATTTGTTTGGCTGAGTCAAACTGTACCTTCTTCTCGACCATCTCCATGTACACCTGGTTCAGCAGCTCGCGATAACTCACAGGCTCCCTCCGTTTCGTAAGGATCGAGACGGCTGACCTCAGCATTGCTCTCTCTTGCCTGGTCATTTTGATCCGGGTCCAGTCTGGTTGCGAGGTGATGGTAAGCTGTGGCGGAGTGTCTGGAAGGGAGGACTCGGTCTCAATGGCCTGCGAAAGAACAGCCGTGGGTTCGGGATCTTGCTGATCAGTTTCCCCTGAGACGATTGGTTTTCTGAATCGCAGTTGGGTTTCAGGGTTGCCTGGGACCCGATTGATTACTGCTGCTTCTTCGATTGAAAACCCTGTCCACTTGAGGAGCCTCTGGAACCGCTCGCTGATGGTTGAAGCCCAAGTTGGAAGGATGATGCTGATTATTCCGCCAGGTTGGACGGTGCTGTAGATCTTTCCGAAAGAGACGAGAAGCTGATCGTCTGTTGCGTTTTCAGGATCTCCGCTGAGAGGGTTTAGTTCTCGATCGTTGGTCGAGAGCCAGACGTGTCGATAGGGCGGTGTCAGGAATAGCTCTCTGACGCCAGGGATCGCGGCGGCTAGTAATCCTCGCTCCTGAAACATCTTCAGGATTACGCTTGTTCCGGCTATTGTGAGACTTAGGAGTCCGAGGTAGAAGTCGAGGTTGAACGCTGCCGTGAGAGAGGGGCTGATGTACGTGTTCAGATCTGTTCCAATGACCTTTGCCGGATAGGACATTGTTCCGCTTGTTGGTGGGTTGACGCCGTATGCTGTGAGGAGGGCTGACTGACCGGCGTGAACGAGGAGAAAGAGACTAAAGAAGAGTTCAGTGAGGCTGGCGAGGCTGAGCCATGTGGCGAGGGGACGCCACCAGACTGTTGGGCGGAGGGACGATACGAGCAGGGTTAGGGAGGATAGGATTAGGAGGATTCGGGTGATCGCGCCTAGGATCGATGCGATCGGGGCTGTTGCGGGGATGCCCGTTGCCACGATCTGTAGATAGAATGGGGAGGCTTGGATGGAAAGTACGTGGCTGTTTGTCGGGCTGTTGAGGGTCCACCAGGGCGCGTTGCTGAGACCTATGAATCCGGCGATAAGGCCAGCGATGAAAGTCGGCAGATCGATTCTCTGGAGGAGCTTGTGGTTTGGGTTCTGAGCACTGGTCTCCGTTTTCGTTCACTATTCTTCAGAGGCCAGGACCCGTGAGCGGCTCGAGGTCCTGTTGGCTGTAATCCGGTTCAGGCGGGCATAGGTTTCCCGTAACTGTTTTGGATTCGACAAAGTCCTTTGAAGTGTAGACGTTCCACGCTAGTCTTGGCATTATCTAGCGTGGAGGATGCACGGCAGAATTCAGTCCGGAGGACTATCGCTTGTTGCTCAGAGGGACTGCTGGATAATTTGTCTATGGTGATACTGCAGGTTTGGAGATGTTTTGCGGGAGAGAGAAAATGGTTCCCCCTGAAAAAAACGGGGGTTTATTGGGGGTTTAGGCTTTCGGTTTCTTTCGCAGGTAGAAGAATGCTCCTAGTCCTGCGAAGAGCGCGCCTATGCCTACCAGTGCGATACCTGTTCCTCCGAGTATGAGGTTGACCAGGTTTGCGCTGTCAGTTCCACCGCCTGAACCTGTCAGGGCGGCTGCTGCTGCGTTTGCATCGTTCAGTGCGTTGTTGTAGTGGTTCTTTGCACCGCTGTAGTCACCGTTGGTCCATGCTTGGTCTCCTAGGGAGTCTTCGGTCATTGCTTGGGCGAGTTGGCCGGCGGCTGCTGTCGAGCCGGGCGGGTTAGTATGTAGTGGTCCGGATATTGCTGCGAGCTCAGTCTGCACGTTCGCGGTGATGCTCTCTTCCTGTAGGTTGGACTGCGCCGCGTTCAACTGGTCGGCTGTGTATACTGCGAGAGCGGCGTAACCGGCGCTGCCGTTGGAGATCGTCCAGCAGGCAGGGCTCTTCTCTGGATTGTTGAACGAGAAGCATGATGCTGCGTTGAGGCTGTTGGAGGCTCCATCCCAGATCGCTACGTTCCACGTGTGGGCTGCTACTCCTCCGCTGGTGGGCATCGGAATGGAGATTGTTACAGTTGCAGTCTGTCCCGCGTTCATTGCGAGAGTATTGGTTGGGCTGGCGTTACTTGCGTTGGTGTACGATGCCATCCAGTCGCCTTTGAACCCGATTGTGACGTTTCGTTGGTAGACTGCGCCTGATCCGCTGCTAGCGACAAGGTAGACGTTTACCGTGAGCGATCCGCCTTGTGCTAACGCGTCAACAGTTGTGCCGGTGAGGGGATCTGTGAAGCCGCTGACTGTCAATCCTGAAAGTGTCACGGTGGGTGTTGAGGCGAGGAATGCGTGTGCTCTGGGGACACTGCTGGACGTTAGGGTTAGTCCAATAAGTAGTACTGATAGGGTTGCGATTACGATTTTTCTTCGTTGCATAGAGCGCGCTTTCGGATAGCGCTGATAAAGAATACGCTGAAACCTAGAATATTACGGGCAGGTTACAGGGCCGCGTCAAGTTCCGATCGATCAGAATATGTCGGTAAGCGATATAGTTGTAAGGATTGTGTCAATTGGAGACTTCCTAGTTCGTAGTTATCCAGACGGCATGGTCATCTCTCCTCGAGCTGCCTGGAAGGATCTGGCCTGTTTCATTATCTCAGTCTCTTTCTCTCTCGTCTGAGATTTCTTTCTAGAGCAACGTGGCTGTTCCCGGTGCTGTCTCTCCGGTGTGCACAAACTCTTACAAGAACGGTTGAGTGTTGTGTAGCCGAGGGTAGTGGGTTTTGCCGCGGAATAACAAAAAGTTCATGCAGACACTAGAGACTGAAACGTATCATGCCATTATGAAAGAGGCCTCGCAACGGGGTGCGACTGTTCAAGAACTATTACGGGCTGTTATCATTCCAGAGTGGCTTAGTGAGAATCGGAAGAAATGGAATAGGTAGGCGTTTACTGGAGCCTGATCAGGCTCAGACAGAGATTCTCGGAACGGCATCTCTGAAATAGTCTCCTGGTCCTTTTTCCCTCCTAGAAATTGTTCTCTTTTGGGATATTGGGACACGGCTGTTGAAAGGGGGGTCAACAGGTTTTGCACGAGCCCGAAGAAATTGGAGCGATGTTTCCAGGCGAGCACAATATTTTCCCTTTCAACGCCGTGTTGCGCCGAACACGGATGATCGGACCGGAAGTATATGGGCGGGACGTCTACAATGTGTTCAATCCGAATACACACTTCGATTGTGGTCCCGTGGCGAAGGACCGCTCTTGCGGCGCGAGGCTCGATCGCTAAGACCCCCTATTTCCTGGAAACGATTTCCTGTCGGCAGTGATAATGGGCGAGACTAGCGATTCAGGGCACAATCCAGGCTAGGATGGCGTTGGAAAGATCGCGACAAACCCGAACGAATTTGCCGACAGCCGAGCGAGGCTTGCCAGAATCGGGATCAGGGCTGATAATAAGCGATCTTTCTAGTCATCTAAGAATATAGGCTGGTTTCCGCATTGTTAGTGGCCATGGCTGGCGAGGTCAGTATGGCGAGCCTTCGGGAGGAGCAGTATGCTCGCCGTTCCGGGATTCTAGTATGGTTTCAATCGCTGGTTATTCTTGCCTTGCTGGTCTGGATATCCGAGGATTACAATAACAACCAGTATTTTCAGGGTTGGGCCGCGCAGAACCTTGGAGGATTGGGGTTCTTGCTGAACGGAAGCCTGGCGGCGTTCTATGCGGGCTTGTTGGTGGCTATCTTTGTCTTCAGGACTCTGCCGAGGATGATTGGGGAGCGGGGGCGTGGAAGAAGGCAGAGGCCGGTTAGGGCGAAACGGAGAGAGGAAGCGGTCATGGTCAGCCCGGAAGCACAGTAGCTGGAACTGGGCGCGGCGCGCGTCTCGGGTAGGCCCCGGGGGGGGCCCGAGAATTTGCGGTACCCAGTCGTCAGACTGGTTTAAAGCGTGTTTCAATAGTAATTTCAGTGCGCGTTTTCAGGATTGCTGCGTCCTGCTTCGGAGGCGCTTCAAGAACTGGTGTCACAGCCGGTTTCATGTCTGGTTCTAGGAGGATTGGGTCGGTGATTTGATCTGCGGTACGGTTTTCGACTGGACAGTTCTGATCTCGCGAGTCTTGGGGCTTTGGATTGGAGGTTTTGTCGAGGATGAGAAGGGGATGGTATTAGGAATCATCTTTTTGGGCTTTTTTCCGGTAAAAGGTAGATTGGTTAGGCAGATTTCTTTCCTGGAAGTCTTCGTCTTCTCAGTCCAAAATAGCCGGCAGCAACTCCGACAACGATCACTCCCACTAGGGCACAGATTATCGCGGGAGACAGACCAAGGATTGTGGCGGGCTGGGGGGTATTTGTCGTTGGGGGCGCTGCAGTTATGTTCGCAGTATACCTTGCAGTATGACTGAGAGAGGGGCTAGTGCCTGTTACTGTTACATTGTAGAGGCCGGGCGTGGATGCGCTGCAGGAGAGGGTTGCTCCTACCGATGGAGTGTACGTGTCCAGGCTGACACTGCTCGGGTTGATCGGGCTGCACGACAGTCCGGAGGAGTGCGTGTCCGAGAGAGCTACTGTTCCAGAGAAACCATAGACTGACGTGACTGTTATCGTGGAGACAGACTGGTGGGCGGTGTCCGCGACCGGAGGAATGTCAGCTGTCAACAAGAAATCACCGGCCGCCCTAACAGGCACTACTGATAGTACAGGGAGGACGACGAGGATGAGGACGAGGATACGGGGACTCGGATTAGACCTGTTCAACCCTCAACTATCAGCTAGGGTCTACTCGTCGGTCCTGTATATACCATGCAGAACAAGATCCTCGAATCCTATTGGTCGAGAACAATCCTGTAGTCTTGTCGCTGCTGGGTGTGGAGTCAGGCCTTTTGGTTGGGCGAAAAAAGAGAAGATTGGAAGTTAACTGGGCTGTACTGTTATTTCTTGTTGTAGATCTTGGCGGTGAACGACTGGTCTTGCTGTATGGCAGATCCTTCGATCCAGCCTTTGACGCTGTTAAGCCAAGAGAGATTCGGGGATTGTGTCATGAACTTCTGCTCTCCCTCGAATGAGACTGTTCCGTCAGCGTTCTGCTTGCCTTTGCCATGTCCCGTGACTGCGACCATGTCCTTGCCTATCATCTGGATGCCTTTGCCTTCCCAATCGCTGGTACCGTCAGTTTTCATGTGAATGTAGACGGTCTCCATGAAATTGCCTTGTAGCTTGCCCGATATCTGGCCGGTGTCGTTGTTCTCCATCTTGATGCCGTTGCTGGTGATGTCTCTGATGCTGAAGCTGTTGGTCTTACCCTTCAGCTCCTCGATCAACTCGCCTTTAGTCTGTTGAGATTGCATGTTTAATCTCCCTTAGAGCCTCTGAGGCTACTATAAGAATAGGCGTCCAGACCCAACAGAAGCTGGCTGTATCCAAGAGGCATCGCGGCTCTAATCTCGAGCTAAAGTCGGCGATCAATGATTTGTGGAACAGAAGAAAAAGCGTAGAGGAGAGTTTGAGTTTGATCTTGTAGGTTAGCTCACTGTGAGGGACCCTTTCATCCATGGATGAAAGAGACAAGCGTACGTGTACGTTCCAGTGTTGAGCGTACTAGTGTCAAGTGTCCAGGATTGACTCGGGATCAGTGTTTGGTTGAAGACGCCGTCACTGATCGGAATGATGAGCGTCTTGAAGCCCTCGGTAACGGGTATGGCGATAGTGTAGCTGCTGAACGTGTGCGGTAGTATGCCGTTGTTTGTTACTGTGACTTGCGCTCCCTTCTTGACCTGGAGGTCGCGCGGTAGGAAGCCCCAGCTGGCGCTTCCGGAGAAGAACTGGGCGGTGCTGGCCTGGTGATGGTCGATGTTTACGCTAGCGGTTGGATGGCTTGTGCCGCTGGCAACGTGGAGTAGAGCTTGCATCCAAGGATGGATCTGGCAGAAGTAGTGATAGTCTCCTGGTGCTAGTTTGGCGTTTGCCGTGTCCAGAGTCCATGACTGGCCTGAAAAGATAGGCGGGAAACCACTGTCAAACTGGCCGTCGGGGACAGGGATCAGGACGTTGACGCCTTCGAAGCTGACCGTCACCTTGTTCGTGTATGACGTTACTGTGTGTTGGTCATATCCATTATCGGTCCATGTTACAGTGCCACCCTGACTAACTGTCGCCGTTCCAGGGCGGAAATCGTAGGCGTGGGCTCCTGGAAAGTTGAAGGTGACGGGGTTGAAGTGGGCGACGTCGACAATGCTAATGCTTGCCTGAGAAGAGGCAGCGTTGACAGGGTTGGCGAACAGAAGAGTTGCTAGTATGCTGATGGCAGGAAGAAGTCTGATAGTGTGCAATATTGTTCGTGTGTTGGTCGGTGTGTCAGTTAATAAGATGGAGCAGGAAAAGAGCATATTTCTCTGTCTCCGGATACCATTCACGATGGCGATGGGGCAAAAGGGGCGGAAAGCGCTTTCAATCGAACATTTGCTGTCTGTTTGATCGTGAGTCAGTGGCCTTTTGGAGAGGGAATCCTAGGCCGCCCGGGCTTTTGCATAGTCGGACCAACGATTCTTCCTGAGGCGGCTTTGTTTTCTGGTCCGAGATCCGCATCGATTCAACTTCTCGGACGAAGATCATCCACCACAATCCTATTCCTGAGAATAGCCAACCGGTCCAGAAGAATTTCCTGAATAGAAAAGTCAACCGGAAGAGAATAGTTCTCGTAGAGAACTCGCAGAACCCGATGGATGATTACATGTGAACATTCGCCGAAAACCTTCTGAAGAACTTCGATCACCTTGTCGAACTTGTTTGGAACCTCGTCTTCTCTGATTCCTTTGCTCTCCAGAATCCGGTAGACCTCGTCCCGGACACCCCGCCCGAGTAATCCTTGCAGGGCTGTGGCGAAGCTGTTGTTCAGGACTTCTTGGAATACGAATATCGAGAGGCTGGACGTGTCATCGACCCCCTCAAACGCGGTTATCTTTTAGCGAGTGATCAGTTCGTGCGAGAGAACCCATCTTTCTTGTCGGTAGTTCTCAGAGACTTTTCGGTAGAGTGATGCGAGGCTGTTGGGGAATGGTTCTATTCGGACCCCTAGAACGGCGGCCAGCCGTTTGGCGCATTCTCTTACGACCATGAAAGCGCCGCTTCCGAGCAGGCTCCGGAGAGCCTGGTCGAATTTCTCCACTCCTTGCGGGAGCTGGCTGGGGTCCACGTTGTAGTTCTGTCTGGCGTGGTAATAGAACAGGTTGGCAACTTGATCGCCAAGAATGCCTACTGAGTAGGCTACTGACTCTCTGAAATCTCGCGCAAGCCCGAGTGTGCCCGGTTGAGAGATTATCAACTCGTCGCCATACCTTCTATCCGATTCTTAACTAGCTGGAGAAAGAGGATGAATATTCTGTTACCCTTGATATAGCCAGCAAAATATGTAGAATCCCGAACATATCGAAAACTGATAGCTAGTGCTAGTTGGTGGCGCAGATTCACCGGAACTGCCCTAACTTGGCTCCGGTGAGTGTCGATGTTGCTATGGGGTTAGGCTAATACGTCCAAGGGCATCCGCCAGCATTGTTGCAATACAGGGGGGCTACATTGACAGCCGCAAAGGCAGCTGCGGCAACCGTAGCGAGATAGACGACCGACGGAAGCAACACAAGCGCGGAGATTGTGGCGATTACAATCGTGTTCCGGACTCTCTTTCCAAACTTCGTTTTCTTACACCTCCACAGAACAACAGGGCCTTCAGAGGAACGACAGCCCATCGCACTTGAGCTTATCCCTTCGCCGATATTAATCCAGCAGTTCGCGAAAGATACCGGATAACTGTGGGTTCCAAAGTCTACTCTACGCATAATAACCGGGTCCGAACCGGGGACAGAACATCATGAGCAAAACGCTCGATATCGATGATCTGAAAAAGAAAGAGTTTGCCAGGCGGACGCGCTGGCTGGTGCTGGCCGAGTCGATGGTGATCCTTGGACTGCTGACATGGGTCTCGGTAGAATACCAGAGCAATCTCTACCTTCAATCCTGGGTGACCACAAACGTGGGACCAATAGGCTTCCTGCTCAATGGAACATTGGCGGGAATATACGCGGGAATACTATTGGGATACACTATGTCGAAGCATTTCGGTAAGAAGACAGAAGAAGAGAAGATTCTGGAGTCGCTGAAAAAGAAGAGCGTAAAGTGACCTTTTTTCTGCGTGTTCTGATTCCTAGACGGTGTGTTCTAAGCACTGGAGATAAATCAAAGAACAGTATACATCTTGTTCGAAGGACGATTGAAGCGGTATCGTCTCTTCTCGATCGGTGTTGGGCTCTTCGCTCTGGCTCTGACGCTGAGTCTCGTCTATCTTGATACGAGACCCCAGAACGGCATGTCAATCCACACAGGGGCTGGTGGTGGAGAGCCCAGAGGGATTCAGTTAAGCGTTTACGGGAACGCTAGTTCGATAGCTGAAGGTCAGGGTATTACGATTACTATAATTGTGACGAATCCGCTCGCTACGAACAGCGACCTGCCAAATGTTCAGAGGTGGGCTGGAAAGGACTTGACCACAGGCCCCTGCGACTGGACGTATCCTCTTGGTTTTGCAGTCTACAATGCTCAGGGAACGCTGATGATCGTATGGGACGCTTTTTCGACCTATTTCTGTCCAGCCTTTCCTTCGGTGGTAAGTCCAACCATTCACTTCGGACCTCACGCAAACATTGTGAAAAGCTGGTTTTTCAACGGCTTCTGGACCGGGGGCAATACGTACGGACCGGGAAGATTCTTTGACGGAGTACTTCACCCGTTTCCTCTTGGCGAATACACGGTAGTCGCGGGGGACATATGGGGTCACTTGGCTGTGACGCACTTTACTGTTGTCTCTCGTCACTGGTAATCTGCCTAGATCGAGTATCTAGTCCTCTCTTTCCCAGGACACAAGATTCCCAAATCAGAGGCTCTCTCTAGATCTCTGGAGGGTCGGCCAGGGGACTCTTCAGGGATCGGGATAGGGATTACGAGAGAGGAAGAGGACGAGGCTTCTGCTTGGAATAGCATTCCGGGTTACGCGAAGGTCATTATGCTGTTTCAGACTGTTGTGATCTTGTTTTTCGCGTTCTGGTTTTACCAGGAGTATGCGAACAACGCGTTTTTCCAAGTTTACGTTAACAACTTCTTCCAAGGCGGCCTTCTTACAGTGATAATCGTCATCGCAATTGTTGGCTTCACAGGTGCGGCCTTGGCCTTGTACTGGAGGTTGCGAAGTACGCACAGAGAGCTTCAGCGGCTTCTTTCAGGACAGAGGGCTGGTTCAGAGGGTAGCGGGCGCGGTCAGGTTCTTGATAACCGAACGGAACAGCATCTTATCGAGATGATACGAAAGACGATGCCGATGAAAGAGAAAGAAGAGTCAGGACAATAGAATCCCGCTCTTCTCATCGCTTTGAGTTGGTTCCGAGGAAGCCGAAGTCCGTTTTCCTGAGTCTTTGTTCTTTGGCGCGAATCGTTATGGGGCGAGCGGGTAGCAACATATACAGGTAAGTGCACGTATCGGGACATGGCGCATAAGACGCTGACGATATCTGAGGAGGCGTATAACGCGTTAGCCCGGACAAAGGGCAAGGACGAGTCGTTCACTAAGGTCATCCTTCGACTCACGCGGAAGAAAGCTGCAGGGAACCTCTTGGACTATATTCGATCCTTCTCACCCGACGAAGAACTGGCTTCTGCGGTCGAGAAGGTGTTGGAGAAGCGCAGTAAGATACGGCTCAGATCTCCCGAGTTCTAGATCCTCCATAGTCTGTTTGGACACAACGTTTCTCGTGGACCTTGTACGCGCGAAACCAGAAGCGGAAAAGAAACTGCTGCACTTCCTGGAGAATGATGAACGAATTACGACTACTCCCGTGAACGCAGCCCAACTCTATGATGGGGCTTACTCCACCAAGAGTCGAAGAACCGAGACCGAGAGGGTCGGAGGGCTACTGGAGCACTTAGAACTGCTCGAAGTCTCGCTCGCTGTCTGCGAAAAGTACGGTAGGCTCATCAACGAGCTCAAGGCCAAGGGTCCACCGATTGGCGATCTGGATACACTCGTAGCGAGCACTGCTCTGATTCATCGACAGATTCTCTTAACTCGGAACAAGGCGCATTTCGAGAAAGGGCCTGGGCTCGTAGTCGAAACCTGGTAGAGAGACTAGGGGACGCTGCGCGAACCTGCTCGAGAAAGGATTCGCGCGGATATGCGATGCCAATGGATATGTTGCGGCTGAGCTGCCTCGAAAGGATTTGACCGCTCAGCTCCGGACGTACAGTGAGTGTGTCTTTCTACCGTTTTTTTCTTTGATCAGGCTCGATTCGCAAATGAATTCTGTGTGCTCCCCTCTGGGTTAAGGAGTTGTAGCTTATGTCTGGACCATGGTTCGATTCGAATATTGATTCAGGGTTCGATGTTCAGCATCCTCTATCCCTTATCCAGCCAATAATGAAGTCTTGTCTTGGCGTCACTAGTGCGAGCAATGAAAGCGGTCAAACAGAAGTATCAGGCTTCAGAGGATCTACTTTGGCTCTTAGACGAATTCAGACGCGTTGTAAACGTCTGCGTTATGATTGGAATCGAACGTAACATCTCTTCACTCAAGAGTCTCGCTTCAGCCGCCTACTCAAGTCTCAGCCGTAACATCCCCAGCTACTACCGGCTCGGAGCGATCAGCACGGCCACCGGGATACTTCGTAACTACCGGAAGGCTAAGAGAAAGAACTCCGGGACAATCGTTCCATATGCCAGAAAGATGATGTTGACTACGAACTACGGGTTCAAAATAGAGAATAATCTTCTGAGACTTCCAATCAAGCCACGGCAGTACATTTATGTCAAGCTCAACGATCATACTATGAAGGCACTCTCCGGGTTCGAAGTTCGCGCTGTCACCGTGACCCCACAGTCGCTCAGCATTAGCCATTCAAGAGAGTCAATTGAGATCGAACCGGAGGGATATCTGGGGATAGATCTTAACCTGAACAACGTTACAATCGCCTCAACGGAAGGAACAGTGCGAACGTTCGACCTGTCGAAGGCCACCAGCATCAAGTCGACCTATCGTTATGTTAAAGGTCGGTTCACGAGGAATGATGCGCGAATAAGAGTAAGGGTATACTCTAAGTATGGAAAGAAGCAGAGGAACCGCGTGCAGCCACTACTCCACAGCGTGTCCAAGAGAATCGTCGAGGAAGCCAGGTCAAAGCGGTACGGGATTGTACTCGAGAAGCTGACCGGGATCAGAAGATTGTATCGCAAGGGAAATGGCCAAGCGAGAAGCTATCGGGCCAGGATGAACAGCTGGAGCTATGGAGAGCTTCAACGACAGATAGAGTACAAGGCTGGATGGGAAGGGTTGAAGGTAAACTACGTTCCTGCTAGGAACACGTCAAAACGGTGCTCAATATGCGGGTACAAGACCCTAGAGAGCACCAGACGAAGACTATGGTGTCCACACTGTGGAGCCGTACTAGACAGGGACGAGAACGCGGCTAGGAACATAGCCGCAGGAGGGCTGAGGTTCAGCCCCAACGGGCCTCCAGGTGAAGCAATGGTAGAGGAACAGGAACCGGAGAACGCGACACTAATCCTCAAAGTCGATGGAGACAAGTTAAGTCAACAACCCACAACCACAACAATTCGTTCAATGAAGACTTAACAGAACCACAAGTCCTCATAGGCGGCGGTCCTTATACTCTCTCGGAGAAATGTGAGCGAGAGATGAGTCACGCGTTGAAAGTTGAGGTTCGAGAGCTCACACCGGAGCTCCTCGATGACTACCTTAGGTTCTTTGATAAGGATGCCTTCACCGATTTTCCAGAATGGTCAGGGTGTTACTGCGGATTTTACGATACGCCGGGTCAGGAATGGGATGCCTCAGCTAAAGCTGGGCCCGCTCATAGAGCAGCTCGGGCCGAACGAATAAGATCAGGCAAAGCCCATGGGTTGCTAGCTTTCGCAGACGGGAGAGTCGTTGGTTGGTGCAACGCGCAGCCGCGATATGCCTTCGTAAACATGAGAAGGTATGCGTCAGTCATAGACAATCCTGCTGAGTTAGTTGGCTCGATCATGTGCTTTCTCGTAGCTCCTGGACACAGAGGAAAGGGCGTGGGCAGTGCGCTTCTGAATGCAGCATGCGATAAGTTTCGTCAGGACAAGCTACGTGTTGCAGAAGGGTATCCTACAACCAATCCGGTCAAGCGGGATTGGGAGACTCCGTGGGCCGAAGAGAACTACAAGGGCTCTTTGAGCATGTACCTGAAGGCAGGATTCAAGATTCATCGCCAACTAGAACGGTTCGCGATTGTAAGAAAGCAGCTGTAGGTTTTACAGCGTTCTGGCCATTATGATGCTATCAATGAACTTTCCTTTTCTTAGCATTTTCTTCGGTATCCTGCCTGTTGCCTTGAAGCCGGTTCTCTCGTAAACGTGGGTTGCCCGTGGGTTGTTTGCGAAGACCTCCAGTTGGATCGTTTTGAGTCCGACTTTCCGAGATTCCTTGACAAGCGCGCGCATCATTTCCAAGCCGATTCCGCGGTCCCTATGTTTCTTCGAGATTGCTATGCCAAGGTATCCGTGACGTTTTGTGTCCTCGTACGACCCTCTCGTGACTGAACCGTTTCCCACCACTCGTCCTCCTACCTCCGCTACGACACTGACGATGCTGCCTCGTTCTATTCCGGTTATCTGGTTGGCGAGCCATTCCGCCTCTTCATCCCTTGTCTGTTTTCTATCGGCGACTATTCCGAGGTTTGGCTCCCGATCTTTCTCACTGACGAGATTATTGATGAAGGTTACACAATCGTCGAGGTCTTCCCACTTCAAAGCTCGCAAGGTCACGCTCTCGCCCCTTGACGTTTTGAAACGGCCGTAGACAATCCCGGTTTTGGTGCTGGGTTTGCGCGCTTGTCTATTGCACCGTCCACATTGATCCTTTGATGGGCTGGTGTACCTTGCACAGGTCTTTGATGAAGAGTTCGTAGAGGTGCGGCTGTTCTGTATGTATTGGGACGAGTGTCTTAGGGCTAATCTGGCCTATCGTTTCTCGAAGTTCGGTGGGCATCATGTGTCCCGAGCTGTGAATCTGGTACATTGGCAGTCCGAAATGGTTGAGCCAGTTTACGAAGCGTTCATGATCAATCTCCATCTCCTCGTTGAACGGTTCGGAGCTACTATTGATGAACGCCCCACCCGCATCAGGCTTTATGTCCAAAACCTCGTTCATATCATAGGAGCTGGCGGCTAGAACGAACTTTCCCTGTGTTTCCTTGATATCCTTCGATGTCTTGACGGTGCCATTCTTCATCACCTCTTTCTCCCAATTGTAGTAGGTCTTCTTCGATCTCTGGTAGACGACAATATTGGTGTCGTGGGAGATGTCTGGAATGTCTAGGTGTTTGTCTTTGTTCAGTGCTTGTAGGAGATGAGCCTGCCTCAATGAAACAGCTAGGACCCTGTTATTCTTCTTGGCAATCTCGTAGAACGTTCTCAACCTGTCCACGTCCGCGGTCGAAAAATTTGCGAGCACCAGCCCGCTGGTCTTCCGAATCACATGGTCAACCTTGTCAACTACTTCCGATTCAGATTGCAAGTCACCTCGAACTAGGTTTGTGCCCTCGCAGAGAAACAGCTCCGGATTCGACCTCTCTGCACTCTCTGCAAAATCCTGTGTCAAGTCAGACCTAGGCCCGTGAGCTCTGAAATCCCCGCTGTAGACAAGCGTCCCAATCGACGTATGGATAACAAAACCGTAGGATCCGGGAATGCTGTGGTCTACATGAACCGGCTCTACCTCGATTCCTCCCATTTTCACCCGGTCTCCAGTTCGAAAAGTCTTGAACTGAATTTCGTCAAGATCGTTCTCGAAGCCCCCTGGACGAGCGGTTGACAGCGCCTCCAGAATCATCTTCGTGGTCTCGCCGCAGTAGACGGGTATCTGGCGATTGAGTAGGGAGATCGACATCGAGTGGTCGATATGGGCGTGACTGAGGAAGACAGCGTCTGCAGGTACTTCCCCTTCTCCTCTGTAAAGGCCGGCGACGTCGGGAATGATACCTAGATTGATTAGCCCGCTTTCGTTTCTGGGCGACAGGAAGGGTTCGGAGAAGAATCGTCCCCTCTCTCCCAAGCTCATGCCAAAATCTAGCATGATCTTGGAGTCTCTGTCACGGACGAGGATCATGTTTCCGCCTATTTCGCCCGCCCCGCCGTAGAAGGTGAGGTCGACCATGAACCCACTATCCTCTTGATGTTCCAGGTCCTCTGATTATAGAGCTTCAGATGACTCTGCGCGGATGGTTTTGGACTTGCAGAAGATAGCGAGTTCCGCTCTTCGATTCCTTTCGAATCGTAACTCTGTCGCCTGACTTCACTGCTTTGACTCTAACGAAAAAGTGCGAGTGTGGAAACCCAGGTCCTCTACAAGAACAGGGATAGGATTCAACCATGGCTCTTCGCGCGCGGCCATTCTGGAGCATCTGAAATCTTCGGCCCGATGTCGGAAAGAAGGATAGTCGATCTTTCAGGATGATCACGTAGCCACCCTGCTCCTCTTCTGAGGTGATCTTTTTCGAGTAGACGTCCTTCATCCTCATGCTGTGAGACCCTCTCCATCACGTTTAGGCGAGAACACGACTCCGCTCAGAAGAACCTTCTCCCCTTGAGTTAGGCTTGATGCGTTCCGCCAGATAGCTTTTCAACCCCCATTCCGATAGAACCTGATTGATCTGGCATCATGGCCGATCTGATTGGATGGGTAATCGGTTTTTTCTCCGCCCACCCCTCGGGCCTCCTCGCCACGCTTCTATTCATCTTCGCTGTTAGTGTTGCTGGCAATCTCATCCCATTCTTCCCGACACCTTACCTCTTGCTCGTGGTCTCGATCGCCATAGGGGATGCGTATCAGGGAATTGGGATCATACAGATCGCAGCCGTTGCGGCGCTCGGTTCTGCCACTGGGAAGCTGGTGAGTTACGCTCTTGGGTACGGTGCCAGGCGAGCAATTCGTAAACAGGAGAGGTTCGATTCCCTCAGAAAACTACTCGGC
This sequence comes from Candidatus Bathyarchaeia archaeon, assembly GCA_035935655.1. Lineage (NCBI taxonomy): Archaea > Thermoproteati > Candidatus Bathyarchaeota > Bathyarchaeia (SeqCode) > Bathyarchaeia archaeon. The sequence continues at coordinate 97,516 of DASYWW010000011.1, read as the reverse complement.
GGAAGCACTTTCCTCGTAGGAGTGCTCTTTGCAGCGTCTCCACTTGTCGACGCGGCCTTCATTCCCATGGGCATCATCCGCTATAGCCCTCCGAAAACCTATCTGGCGCTATACACTGGCAAGTTCATCTGGATTCTCTCGGTGCTATATGTCGCGAGACAATCAAGCCAGTTTGTCGACCAGTTTCTCGGAGAAAACGTCTACGCATCGATCTTGTCAGCCGCTCTCGTTCTCTCCACGGCGTATCTCATCATCAGGGTTGACTGGGAGAAGAGATTGCTGGGACACAAGGATAGTCTTCGAAGTAAACTACTAGGGAGGATTCGTAACTTCTTCTCAAGGCAAAGAAGCGACCGACGAGGCCCTGGGCAACAGGATCCTTCAACATAGGAATTCACAGAACTTTGCGCCTTCCTCGACTGATGAAAGAGTATCCGATTATTCGGATTATGGCAGTACTGGCGCTGATCATTCTTTCATTTCCCGGCCTTGCGACGATGAGTGCGCGTGCTGAATCGTACAAGTTGAACTACGATTTAGGCTACAGTGGGATACCTTTTCCTGGGGGTGTTATCTCGATTCTCAGTAACTTTACGAACGTTGGTCAGTTGACCATTAGAGTCACCACCATATCGCTAGCGTCGGACTTCTGGTCCAATGGAACACGTCAGATTTCCTCGGGGCTTTCGTTCAACTTGACAGCGAGCATGAGAGGGGGGATCGATACTCCGGTTCTGATCCCACCAAACGCGTTCATAGGTAACCACAACGTCAGGGCGACCGCGACATGGCAGTACAGCAACAACTCCGCTTGGTTCAACACCAATCCAGTCAGCGTTAGTAAGATGGTTCTAGTTTCCCAGACCATCGGTTCACTATTCTCCAGTTACGCCACAATACTGCTTATCGTTGGGCTTGGGATCGCTGGAGTAATTGTGGTCTTAGCTGCATTTGTCATGGCTAGACGAAGGAAGAAACAAAAACCAAGCGCCCCCTCTGCCCGAGGGCCCTACCTCCAACTTGCAGATTCTAACGGGGCGCTTACCTTCGCTCGGTCCCTAACCGTTCGAGACGATGAGCTGAGAACTTGATTTACCGCAAGACCATTTAAGCAGAGCCAACTCTCCGATCTTCGGGAATTCCTCTGCCTACTGCCAAGAAGCCTGACCGCCGGCGCAATGTATTGCAGGCATTAGACATCGACGAAACCAAGGGAATAATCACCGCATTCGATGAACGTTTTCTCTTCATTCCCGTTGCACTGATTCATTCCATCGAGGACAAGTTGACCGAAAGCTTCGGCCCCATTACAGCCACTAGTTTCCAGTATAGCATCGGCAAACAAGGAGGGTCTCAATACATGAGTATCGCGAAAAAATCCGGTTTTGACATCAAACGCCCTGGAGGACTGAACCAGGTTGCGGATAGTCTGGGTACCCTTGGCGGATGGGGGAAAGTCTCGATAGTCGACTTTGATCTCGAGAAGAAGATTGCCAGGGTAAGATGGACAAACGGGGTCTCTGTCCGGAACCGGAAGGGCAAGACTCCAGTATGTCATTTTGGCCGCGGTATTCTTACCGGTGCGATGGAGCAGACTTTTGGTAGAAAGCTAGAGTCGCTGGAGGTGTCCTGTCAAGGTAAGGGTGATCGGTTCTGCGAGGCTGTAATTGGCGAGCCTGCGGAGATCACTCGAATCGCTGAGCAATCGAAGAGATTGCCCGACTAGTAGTTCGAATTCGAGAACGATATTTTCAGTAGTCTGTCTAATCCCTGGAATGATTGGTTACGATATTTTTCGCCCTGGTCTGTAATTCTGTACACCCGCCTACTTCTCCGCGTTGGAGACATCCATTCCCCAGCGACTAGTCTGCGCTCTTCCAGCTCGTAAAGCAATGGGTACAGTGTCCCCGCACCAATGTGGGCGCCGGTCTTCACTTTCAATTCCCGCATGATCTCGTAGCCGTGTTTTCCTCCATTGTCTAGAAGTGAGAGGACGAAGAGGTCGAGGAAGCTCTTAACCATGCGCTCATTGACGGCTTTTGTCATGCTTTCACGAGGAAACTATCGAGATTCGATATTATCGAATTTCAATATAAGACCCCCTCTTAAGAGGGTATCGCATCCTCGCCTTACTAGGTCCAATTGAGCCGAGAGGATGCCTATGAAGGGCTGCAGTGTACAGAATGCCATGCCGCCTATGCTAAGGGTAAGATTGCCCAAAAGTGCTCCAAGTGTAATGGACTCCTGGATACAATAATCAATCCAGAGATGCTCAGCGGGTTCTCGAAGAACGATCTCGACCACACTCCATCCATGTGGAAATACAAAGCCTTCCTGCCCGTTGATGAGACATACAGGATTGTCTCCGCAGGCGAGGGGAATACTCCCCTCAGAAAGCTGAACTCCTTTCATGGAAACGTGTGGGTGAAAGACGAGACGAAAAACCCGACCGGGACGTTCAAGGATCGAGGCGCCTCTCTCGCGATCACGGCTCTTTCCTCATTGAGTGTAGAGGACATCGTCTTGTCTTCCGAGGGGAACGCGGGATGCTCATTCGCCCTATATTCACACATCGCAGAACTAACCTGTCGAGTGTTTCTTCCCCGGCGAGCAAATCCCGCAAAAATCGAACTCTCCAGGAAACTTGGAGCAACCGTCAGCCTTGTTGACGGTACGATCGCAGACGCCGGACGTCGAGCGGAGAATGTTGCCAATAGGAAAGGACCCTACAATGCCTCGACTTTTGTCACACCGTTTCGCCATGATGGCAAAGGGACCATTGCCCTGGAAATCTGCGAACAGTTTGATTGGAGAGTTCCAGACTACGTCCTATACCCTGTCGGGGGCGGAGTCGGCCTAGTGGGAATGTGGAAGATGTTTTCGATTCTGGAAAAAATCGGGTGGGTCAAAGGGAGACCGGGTTTCATCGCGGTCCAGCCTGCGGGCTGCGCGCCAGTGGTCAAGGCCTACAACTCCAAGAGAGACGATGTTGAAGAATGGAAGAATCCCGAAACCATCGCCTTCGGCCTCAAAATTCCCAAGCCACTGGCTGGGAAGTGGATTCTTCGTTGCCTCAAAGAGTCAAAGGGCATAGCATTGTCCGTTACAGATTCGGAGATCCGCAAGTCGATGGGTCAAGCTCTCAAGACTGAAGGTCTTCTCCTCGAGCCCTCTAGCGCAGCGACAATCGCAGCTCTATCCCATCTTTACCAGGAGAAGATGATCGACAGGTCAGCAAATGTAGTCCTCATAGCAACCGGGTCTGGGCTGAAGACCCTAGAGCAGATCTAGGTACGAAGGCTACTTGACTAATGCAGCAAGTCGTTCTGACATCGTTGTTATCTTGTCTTTGTACGAGTCTAGCTTCGCTCGGTCGGTTTTTGTTAGGTCTTCGAAGTATGATATGTAGCCTGTGATCTCGTTTAGCATTGCGTCTATTGATCGGGGGCCGGTGAAGTGGTGGCTGAAGGGCCATTCTTCTTCCTGTTGCGCCTTGGTTGTTAGCTCGTATCTGCCGTCCTCCCTCTTCTTGATGAGTCCATCCTGGACCATTTCTTCGAGCATTGGGTAGACGGATCCTGGGGAGGGTCTCCACCATCCCTGGCTCATGTTTTCGATCTCGTCCATTATCTCCGCTCCGTTCTTTGGCGATCTTCTTAGGATGTTGAGGACCCAGGGTCTGAGCCCACGTTTTCTGAACATTCCAAATCCACGAAACATTCGATATCGCTTTTCCGATATTGGATATCCGATATCGAGATATAAACATTCCCATCCTCAACAGCCTTGCCAATACGACTCTATCGAGCGACCGTAAATCGCCAATTAGATGCCAAGATCTCGAATCTATCACATCACCCACATCTCATCCTAGAATCCTTCGGGAATGGCGGGACAGATCAAGCAAACTCACGAGCCGTCCAAGCCCAGACCGCGCCCTGACTCGCCTAATTCGCCCATTATCACTACCATACGGGAAATTTTCGAGAAAAAAAGGGGGGTACTAGCGAGAGGGTCTTGAGACGTAAGAGTGGTTTCCCCGGAAAATCACGCTTATGTCCGACCCGCACAGAATCTAGGTTCACAATATGACCATCCAGATCGACGATGCGGGCGTCGGAGACCTTCTATACGGAGTCGTGGTTGGAGCGCACCGTAAGGAAACTGGAGAGTTTCATTATGATATGATTCCCGTGTCCTACTTCCAGAGTCCGAGTTTCGGGAGAAAGATGTACCAGAAGAAGGCGACAGAGCTCGCCCTCAATCTCCTTTGCCAGATGAAACTGGGCGAGGATGAAGAGATCGAAATATGCAGTAGTTTCCTTTTCGATGAGACTAGGCCTCTTCTAAGCGAGAAATATGGAAAAACAAGAGTCAAGACCGCCGTGATAACGGGATACGCTCAGAATAACGTGGAGACAGCGTACCTGGACGAGATCAGAAACCTAGGGTATGAGCCGATTCCCGAAAGGGACGATAAGCGCGCGAGGAGCTTCTTTCACATGCTAAAGTGGATCAAGAACGACCCTGAACGGCTCAAATACGCGAAGACCGGATGGCCACGCTTGAGGAGGTACATCAGCCTCCCAAGAAAGTATGACAGTCACCGCCCAACACGTTAGCGGGATCGTGACGAGAAAGAAATAAGTCGCATCCCTGACCACTCAGGCAACTGAGCCATGAGCCTACTGGACATGATCGCAGGCGAGATGCTCCTCGTACCAGGTGTCGAGATGAAAGACCATGGAGACGAAGAGATCGAGCTGCACGTGGGCGGCAAGTCCTTCGCTCACATTCACAGCCCAGACCGGATAGAATTACGGTTGCCGCCTGACCTGAAAGAGGTCATGATCAGCCAAGGCACAGTCTCCCGCTCTCCGGAAGTCCATGACCGCGAAGGATGGGTCATACTCAAACTAGGACCCAGACCAGACCTCCGCCGAATAATGAGGATTCTACAACAGTCCTACCAGTTCGCCTCCTCCACAGTATAGCCGAACACCAGAATCCTTCGCTCAATGCTTATACCGTAACCAATCTTTCAGGCGACATCATGCCGCTTGATCGCGCAAAAGTCTTCGCTCACATAGACAAGAATCTCCCGCAACACATCGCCAAAGTCCAGGAGCTAATTCGCCAACCCTCCATCTCTCCCGAGAACAAAGGGGTTAGAGAGTGCGCGAATCTCGTGCTAAGCTACCTTGCGAGTCTAGGCGCCACGGCAAGTCTGGAGGAGACTGGCGGAAACCCGGTAGTCTACGGCCGATATGACGCTGGAGCAGACAAGACAATCGTTGTCTACATGATGTACGATACTATGCCAGTTGACGAGCTTGGCTGGAAGGTCGACCCCCTGGCGGGGACGCTGATGGATGTTCCACCGTTCGGTCGATGCCTTGTAGCCCGCGGCGCAGTTAACACGAAGGGAGAACTGCGCGGGTTCCTGAATGCTTGCGAATCGATCAAGGCCACACGCCAGAAACTACCCGTAAACATGCTGTTCCTCGTTGAAGGTGAGGAAGAGCTCGGAAGCCGCCACCTGCCAGAGTTCATCTCAAAACACGAGAAAGACCTGCAAGCGGCAAAGGCTGTCTTCTTTCCATTCTGCTCACAAGACCGAACCGGAAAAGTCGTAATGTATCTAGGCGTCAAGGGAATCGTATACTTCGAACTCGAACTCGACGGCGCAGTATGGGGAAGAGGCCCCAAAGAGTTCGGAATACATGGAAGCCACAAAGCCTGGGTCGACAGCCCAGTCTGGAAAATGATTCAGGCACTATCCACCATGACCGGTCCCGACGGCAACAAGGTAACGATTCAGGACTTTTACCGCCACGCACAGGTTCCTAACAAGGAAGACCGCGAGCTCCTCCCGAAGCTGGAGAAGACGTTCAACGATTCCGCGACAAAAGAAGAGCTGAAGGTTGACAGGTTCATCGGCGACACCCATGGGATCGAGGCGTTGAAGAAGTATCTTTTTGATCCCACCCTCAATATCAACGGCATTGCAAGCGGCTACGCCGGACCTGAGACAAAGACGTTGCTGCCACACAAGATTACCGTCAAGATGGATGTTCGCTTGGTTCCGAACATGAGAAAGGACGATGTGATACCGATGATAAGAAACCATCTAGACGCGTATGGATTCAAGGAGATCCAAATAAGGGTAGTAGAAGCAGGCTACGGATGGTCACGAACAAGCTACAAGAGCCCACCGGCACAAGCAGTCATAAAATCCTACAAAGAGCTCGGAAAAGACCCCGAGCTATGGCCCACCATCGCAGGAAGCGCACCCTTTGCACTCTTCAACAAGAAACCCCTGAACCTACCAGTAGTGATCGGCGGACTCGGCCACGGTGCTCTACAGCACTCCCCGAACGAGTACATCGTAATAGACGAAAAAGGACCAACCGGTGGACTAGCCTCGATGGAGAAATCCTTCGTCACAATGCTGGACAACTTTGGTAAGATGACAAGTTAGGCCGTTCGTGTCACTCTGGGCAGGATGACCCGTTTTCTCGGGACTAAAGCTTGCTTTTGAAAGGGTTGCTTATTTTTCGACTCGAACCCGTACGTTTTCTAGACCTGTTCGTCTTTTTCTGTCGAGTCCTGATACGAAAAGTCCTTGACTGACGCGGCAATCCCGTTCAGAGCCTCCTCGTCGTCAGGACTAGTATATCTACGTTGGATCTCGGTTTGAGCAGGGAGAGTTGGACTAGGCTATCTGATGAGCTTGTTGCTCCAGTGTCGGTTTTGCAGCGCGATCCAGACCTACTTTCGGTTCCTTCCACGTCGAGCCGCAGATGTGACAGTTGTGCACTCTAAAGTTGTCTCCGTCGTCCCAACCAGCATAGATGCAGGGCCCGACATGCCCACAGACAGGACAGGTGTGCCTGTCTCCTTGAGCCTCCATTGTCCTGTGTGATCGTCTCTCAGCTATTTGAACAGGGAGGTTAAAGTCTCCTTAGATCCTATTCCCTACTTTGCTATCAATATCATCGGTAACCTTCTTAGCTTGAGGGATAGCCCCCGTGAGTGGACGACTTTGGAACTAGGACCAGAAGCTGAAGAAGAAGAAATCGATGTAATATGGGACGAGAACGGAACTGCAAGATACAGGCTACTGAAAGACCATAGAATTGTCGACTTCGACGGTCACAACATCGCATGGATGGATGACGACGGGTTCATCTACGATTACAAAGGACACTACAAAGCCTTCTACGAGAATGGCATCCTGAGAGATCCAGATGGCGCTGTCATTGGACAAGGTCAGGACCCAGCAGGTCCCAAACCAGTTATTCCCAACAAGGGCCTAATTCCAGAAGCATCTAGACCGGAGAAACCTCCTACAAGGCCCAAGGTGAAAAAAGACAAAGACTCTCCCAAGAAACCAGAAGCTTCACTCCTCTGGTCCCAGAAGATGCTCGAAGAACTATAGGCATCAGTGGATAGAACGGGAGCTGGCCTTCCAGGAACCCAATTCCGAAGCCACTAGCTTCCACAAAGAGCCCGAAAAAATTGGGCAGCAATGCTGACTTCTCGAAATTGCTTAGTATGGTAGGAATCTTGTGGATCCATTAGCAAGTTGACACTAGAGTATCTTCCGATAGGTATCTTCGCAGCTGTCTATACCCTTATAGTTCTACGAAACCTCCGATGGTTTCGCATCCCGGTCTGGACCATAATGATGGCGGGAGCTGTCGCAATGATCTTCTCCGGCGCCATCCCCCTAAAAGATGCTTACGCGTCGATCAATCTCAACGTGATTTTCTTCCTGCTAGGAATGTTCTCAGTAGTTGCCGCATTGGATCTCTCCGGTCTCCTCGAGTACCTAACCTTGAGGCTGCTGCGATTGGCAAAGTCACCCCAGAAAATCTTCGGCCTGGCTCTGATCGGAACAAGTGCGATGTCAGCGTTCTTGGTGAACGACACCTTGGCACTCATGGCCACGCCAATCATGCTGAGCGTTGCGAAGCAGCTGAGGGTCCGACCCGGAGTCTTTCTGATCACTCTCGCCTTGGGTGTAACCATCGGCAGCACGATGACGGCCATAGGCAACCCGCAGAACCTTCTGGTCGCCCTATCAACAGGAATTCCAAACCCAATGCTCGATTTTCTCTACTACCTCGCCCCACCAACAATGGCAGGGCTCGGAGTCACATACCTAATCCTCAGATGGTACTACAGGAAAGAATTCTCAAACTCAACACTCGCACAACTCCAAGCTAATCCTCGAGATGCAATCAAAGATCAAACACTAGCAAAGCTCTCTGGATCGGCCGCCGGAATAGTTGTGATCGGCTTCTTCCTCGTTGGTATCGCTGAATTGTTTGGGGTTCAGGGAAACTTCAACCTCGGAACGGTTTCGCTTCTAGGTGCGACGATTGTATTCTTGGGAAGCGGGAGACGACGGGAGATCCTCAGATCGGTCGACTGGGGGATTATCATCTTCTTCATTTCCCTCTTCATCGTAATGCAGGCCTTCTGGGAGTCGAACGCCCTGCAGAGCTTTATGATCTACTTGCCTGTTCTTACCAAGTCTGATCCCGGTCTTTCGATCATAACGATAATCTTGGCTAGTGCATTCTTCAGCCAGCTCCTGAGCAACGTTCCCTTTGTCGCAGTTTACATCAAAGCGATGCAAGCAGCTGGCTTCACTGGCGCTGATGTCAAGCCATGGATGGCGCTAGCAGGTGCAAGTACTCTCTCCGGAGGGATCAGTCTCTTGGGCGCGGCAAGCAATGTCATAATTCTAGAACAAGCTGAGAGCCGAGGATCAGGCTTCGGGTTCTTGGAGTTCTCAAAGATCGGACTCCTGGTGACAATTCCCAATCTTCTCATCCTATACCTGTTTCTCCGAGTACTATAGCTCGATATTACACACGATCAAACAACTCAAGAACCGTTCGGGACAAAGGTCCTGGTTTGACACCTTTCTGGCTGTTCAAATCGTTGTATCATATACCCAGCCCTCTCAACCGGGCTTTCAACTCCAAGAAAAGGGAGATAGGAAAAAGAATGGATTCATCCACCAAACGCAAAGTGGGCGCTATCGCCCTGATCGTCGCTGGAATCGGCGCTTTCCTCGTGCCCTTCCTGCTACACGGCCCCGCACTACAAGCATCAAGCAGTGGTGGAGGAAACACCAAAGGCAACGGTGGCACAACACCGACGAGCTCAACCTGCACCACGAACTGCACTCCTTCAACATCGTGCACAACCGATTGCACTCCCCCGTCGACTTGCACCACCAACTGTTCACCCGATACAAATCCGCCGGCTTGCACTTCTAACCCTACGTCGACTGACTCTAGCAGTCATTCAAACGAAGGCAAGCACCTTGCGAAGGGACATGACAAACAAGGCAAGCAAGACAAACCAGACACGTCATTAGTCAGCAAAGCACACGGATTCATGGCAGCCTTAGGCAAGCACAACCCGCAACACGACGCAACCCACTCTACAAAGACGGACAACGACACCACCGACAGTCACGCGTCTCACTCTAACGGCCACGACACCGACGATACTAACGCTTGTGCGGACAACAAAGATAACGAAAGCTCCGACGATCAAGGCAACGACGACTAGTGGGCCAGGAATACAATCCTCGGCTCCCCAATTTTCTTTTTAGAATTCACTAGCCCCTCCTGTTTTTCGAGACTACTGCGGGTCAAGAGCTGTAAGGTTTAGAAACCTCTATCAAACATGCGCCCAACTTGACTAACAAATGGTTAACCAGGGAGAAAAAGCTCCGAACTTCACACTCCCCGACACTGATCGAAAACCTCGAGCCCTTCAAGAGCTTCTGAAACCCAATGGTGCAACGATACTCGCCTTCTTCCCAGGAGCATTCACCACAGTGTGCACCCGTGAAATGTGCACATTCCGTGACAACATACAAGAGCTGAACAAGATCAACGCTCAGGTCGCAGGAATAAGTGTCAACGATCCGTTCACAAACAAGGCCTTTGCACAGAATAACAATCTCAACTTCCCAATCCTTAGCGACTACAACCGGGAAGTTGTGAAACTTTACAACGTATACCATGAAAACTTCGGGAACCTCAAAGGATACACTGTTGCAAAACGAGCCGTCTTCATACTAGATCACAATGGGGTTGTCGTCTACAAGTGGGTCAGTGATGACCCTACCAAGGAACCGAACTACGAAGAGCTAAAGAAAGCAGCCGCGAAGACAACGTAGGCAACTATTACAACATCGGTATCGGGTGCCTGTCTTTTCAAGTAAACGACTCTAGGATCTTCAACGCCCTCGCTGCGTTGTCCCCGGTTTCGTCGTGGCGTAGATAGATGTAAACTGATTCGCTTCCCTTACTCGTCTCTCTAATCTTCCCGGTCCAGTCCTCAATCATTTTTGCATCGTAGGATTCTCTTCGCAGCCTGAAATACGGGTTCTTTCCCGTAACCTTGAAGACTGGTTTCATATCCTCTGTTTCTGCGATACAGAAGTCGGCATCGTGTTTCTCTAGCGTAGCATAGGTAGGATCGTTCAACCAAGATTCATGTCTGAACTCAAACACTCTCTCCCCGATCTTGGAAGTGTTCGCTAGGAAATCCTCCAGGAGTTTCAAGTCCTGTTTCGAGTAGGGTGGAAGTTGAAAGAGAACTGGACCCTTCTTCTCTCCAAGAGAGCTCAGTGTTATTCCAAGTCTCTCTGTGGCTTCGACCGACCCCTTCGCGAGTTTCAGAATATGAGTAATTTGTCTCGGTGCTTTGAACGAGAACCTGAAATTATCGCCGGTCCTGGCTGCCCATGACTTCACCATTGCGAGGCTTGGAGGGGCATAAAAGGAGCTGTTGATCTCTACGCTGTTAAGTTGTTGGGAGTAGTAGGATAGAAATTCCTCGGTCTTCAGGTTCTCTGGGTAGAAGTTGCCCTTCCATCCTGCATAGCTGAACCCTGAGACGCCTACCATCGCTTTGGTCTTCAATCCGATCCATTCCCCGAGGAATCAGAGTCGGAAAGGTTTCTAAGGCCTTCCTCATCCCATTCGACATGCCTTCCTCACCTACGACCCTCGACTCGGTCGGGCTTCCATTAGGCGCGTCCGCGGTCGATTTTCAACTGAAAGGAGTCGATGGCAAGACTCACACCCTGAAGAGCTTCTCTGACAAGAAAGCGTTAGTGGTGATTTTCAGCTGCAATCACTGCCCGTACGTGCAGGCATACGAAGACCGGATGGTTCAGCTCCAGAAGGATTATGCGGCCAAAGGAGTCACATTAGTCGCGATTAACAGCAACGACGAAACGGGATATCCAGAAGACAGCTACCCAAACATGATCAAAAGGGCCAAGGAACGTGGCTTCAACTTTCCCTACCTCAGAGATGAAACGCAGGAAATCGCCAAGAAATACGGGGCAATCTGCACCCCACATATTTTCGCGTTCGACCAGCAACGCCGATTACAATACAAGGGCAGAATTGACGATAACAGAAACCCCGAACAGGTGAAGACCAAAGATCTCGGGAACGCGTTAGACGCGATTCTTTCGGGCCAGAAGCCATCTGTTCAGGAGACGAGACCTTTCGGTTGCTCGGTCAAGTGGAAGAACTGAAGAGCAACAGAATTACGGCCTGACTTTTGGCCTTTAATATCACTCCCATACCCTAGTAGCTTGATAGTATGGGTAAGCGGAAGGTCCTCAGTGAGGCCAACCTCAGCGAGATGCTCACACCTGGCCCAGGCCAACTCTACGGGACGGTCAAGAACCTACTTGGCTACGACAGAGTACTCGTCGAGTGCGCCGACGGCGTTACGCGAGTCTGTCGAATCCGTGGAAAGATGAAACGCCGAGTCTGGATTAAGATGGGCGATACTGTACTGGTCGCTCCGTGGGACTTCCAGCCAGAGCGCGGCGACATCATGTTCCGGTACACCCAGGGACAAGTTGAGTCTCTCCGCAGATCAGGCCAGCTCAAGGTCTAGCAAGAGGCCAGATCTTTCGAATCTGGTCCTCTCACAGCACTCCCAAACGGACTGAGGTAAGGCCTAGAATCTCGGGAGTCAAAAAACGGGAATAGTTCTGGGGATATGGCACGGAAGCGTACTCGAGCGTTTGTCTGTCTCTGCAGAAAAGCCTGTGAATCGAGCTACATTCCGTGCTTGTCTTTGGTATGCTGGTTCAAAGCTGCTTCAGAGCCGAACTTTGCGCCGCACTTTGGGCAGGCGAACTGTCCAGTCGTGGTAGCGCCTACGCTAGTTGTCTTCATCATAGCGCCTAAGGCAGCGACTACGATTCCGACGACGGCAACGCCTATGGCACCGTAGACACGAGTTCTAGGTACGAATCCGTAGTATGCGGCTCCACCTATTCCGGCTATCAGCAGTATCACGCCGAGTATCACAATGTACATTTTCATTTTTTCGTTCAGAAGGGTTGGGATGAATGTTCGGCATTTAAGCCATACCAATGACGCTAAGACACGTCATGTCTCATCGTGAAGGCTTAACTAAGATCAGAGGGTTGTAGAGGCCGCGCGTAGTCAATGCCTACTGAAAAGAAACAGCTTTCACTGAAAGATGTCCAGAAGTTCGATCCAAGCCCTCTCTATCTTTACACAGCAAAGGACGCGCTGAACCGTGTCACCGTCCTGAAAGAGGCAAACAAGGACGCATATCTCATAGCCGGCCGATACTCAGGATCCAACAAAGACTACCGGCTCTACACTCCCCTCAGTGAGGAGGATAGCAAGGAGATCGAAAAGCTGGTCCGAATCGGTAGGAAGGACGCTACGATAAGCTTTCTCTGACCAGCCCAGCATAGATATTTCTACATGACATAACGGTTGAGGATAATATGACTCCTCTCGAAGAACTGGCGAACCTCATCTCCCAAAAAGGCCGGCGAATACTCGTCGCACAAAACCCCGTTGACCTGAGAACACTACAAGGAGAAAATTCTGTTTACATTCTCCAACTGCCTGAGGACTCTAACGCTGCCGGAGGAAGAGCTGGCGGGTTTGGAGAGAGACGTGTCGAGAAGATCTATTGTTTCCATTACCAGAACGGGGCCTGTCGCAAACTCTTCGAAGTAGATGCCCCAGAGAAACTTGAGAAATTCGAGCTTCCCTACCACGCCGCAGGCACGCCAGTAATACTTCCCGACGGCTCTGAGAAAGTCATTTCGGGAGTAATAGATCCAGAATTCACCGAATCCTACAAGCAAGTCGTCTAGATTTTCTTTCCCGACAAAGAGTCGCTAGAGCTGCTCCGGTGCTTCGGCTTTCGATAGCATGATGTAGATCGTAGACTGGGTCGAAGGACGCGTTAGTCTCTTCTCCAAGGCTTGCTTCTCCTTAGGAAGTAAGTCTTTTGCAACATAGATCTCGATCGTCTGGTGCTCCGCCCCGGCGAGTTGTTTCAAGCGGGTTTCTAGGTAGCCAACAGCAGAGCGAAACAAGTTGTCGGAAAGGTTTGGAAGCTCGACGTCGACTAGAGTTGTCGGGTCTGCCCTAACACGTAGCATTTCGTAGAGCTGGGAAGTATCAGGTATCTCGATCATCAAATGCTCGTGGTGAAATTCCTTAAGACTGAAAGCCATTCGTCCCCACCTCTGTTTCTTCCACAGTCTTTGATGATCATTACGCGAGATGCCACTGCCAAAATCTGCATACTCTAGAATCACGTTCGCGTTTTCGAAGTACTCCGAGCGAACAACTCTTCCCCGATGAACATACCGAGCGGTCCCGGCAATTTCAGAGGACTTCCCCAAATCATCCGTTGGCGAGATATCACTTGTTACCTGATAGATGCTAAGGGCTTTGTTGCCAACGGTCCCAGGGAGGAGGTATCGTCGAGCGACGTTTCTCTGATCCTCGAAGATAGACGGGTCGGCGAATAAGCGCTCAAAATGAAGCCGGACCCTGTAGAAATCGGCTTCAATCACTATATTGACACCTCTCCAATTTTTCTCAATCTAGGGAATGGGCACACGCTTGCGCATCCTTTAACTGATTCTTGTGGTATCTCTTGTAGAGTCATTGTCGGACAAGGTGAAGGAATACTTCGATCAAGTCTCGTCCCAGTGGGACAAGATGAGAAAGAACTTCTACGGCGAGGAAGTTAGAGACGCTGTTTTGAATGCGGCCCGGATTAGTCCCGACGATACCGTCCTGGATGTGGGTGCTGGAACAGGATTTCTGACCGAAGGAGCCGCTATGGTCGCCCGCAAAGTCATCGCGCTCGACTTCTCCAGAGGTATGAGCGATGAATCAATTGCAAAGCTAGGGAAAGGAAAGGTTGAGTTCAGAGTTGGAAACGTGGAACACATGCAGCTACCAGATTCATCTGTTAATGTCGTGATCGGCAACATGGTGCTGCACCACTGTCCTCACCCTGAGGTCGCTATCTCGGAAATGTCCAGGGTGCTCAGGCCGGGTGGAAGAATGGCGATCTCAGACCTACAGGAACATGGCCACGAGTGGTTGCGGAGAGAGCACGCCGACTTGTGGTTGGGGTTCAAGATGGAAAGAGTCGCCGTGATGATGAGAGAGAAGGGACTGAACAGCGTGAAAGTAGAAACCCTCTCTTCCTGTTGTTCAAGCTCGCACGAAGCACAACGGGTTGAGATACCAATGTTCCTGGCGTCGGCCAGAAAACAGAACTGAAGAGGACGGATTCTTGTCCTTCCGCCGCCGTTGGATTACGGACTCAATTTGCGTCTACCGGCCATTGCTCTGGGCACGTGTGTCATAGGCTTAAACCGGTTCTTCTCGTCGACAAAAACGATTTTCGGATTCCAGTGCTCAGCCTCTTTCTCGTTCATCGATACGAACGTCGTGATTATGATCTCGTCGCCCGGCTGTACTTTTCGTGCGGCTGCGCCATTGAGTGCAATGATTCCGCTTCGTGGTTCGGCGGGGAGGGCGTAAGTGGAGAATCTATCACCGTTGGTGATGCTCCATATGTCCACCTTCTCGAAGGGAAGAATTCCAGCCGCTTCCATTAGAGACGAGTCTATCTCGATGCTTCCCTCGTAGTTCAGGTCAGCACCCGTAACTCGAGCTCTGTGAATCTTGCCCTTGAGCATTCTCAGCTGCAATCTTGCTGTTTCACCCATCTTTCCTATCTAGGCCCCTTTGACTCGCTAGATTTGAACGGGGGCTACTGTCTCTCTAGAGAACAAGGTAGCCATAGGATATACCGTGGCGCGGCGTTAATCTGGTGTTCTAAGCTCGAAGGGGTGCCTGAGCCATTCCTTGAAAGTAGTTGGCCAATCCCTGAATTTTCCGCATCGAATGCAAATGTAGGTTGCATGACCAATAACGTAGCCATTTGGCAATGGTCGCCTTCCGAGATACTTGCGTTGGTAATTGTGGCCTCGAATTATGCAGCCGAGACGAGTCCAGAAGGATTCCGATATTTTGAGGATGAAATTGACCTGCGGGTTTATTGACGTCATAAACCCGCTCTATTGATTTATGCAATCTCGCTCTTAAGAATGAGGGATGACAGAAAGCAATTCAATGTCTAGAGAGGCATTGAGAGAGAGCTGAATCAATGAAGAAGCGATCGGACCCAGCAGATGTGGTCCTCAAAGAAATCGAGGCGATCGGTGAACGTTCGTTTATCCCATCTATTGGACCCGTCAAAGGAAAGATTCTCGCAGAGATCGTGAAAAGGGCGAGGCCTAAGCGAATCTTGGAAGTCGGAGCCCTCTACGGGTACTCTGCGATACTAATGACAAAGAACTCGCCGCCTGAGGTCGAGATCATATCAGTCGAGAAGAGCCCTGAACATGTGCGGATCGCCAGCGAGAACATCAAGCGTGCGAAAATGCAGGATAAGATTAGGCTCATCGAAGGAGATGGACGAACAGAATTGCTGAAACTCTCAGGAAACTTCGACTTGGTCTTCCTGGATGCAGAGAAGACCCAGTATCTAGCGTATCTCAAAGCTATCGAGAAGAATCTTCACATAGGTAGTGTCATCGTCGCGGACAACGTAGGCATATTCAAGGATCAAATGGAAGACTATCTCGATTATGTTAGGAAGAGGGGTCTGTACAAGAGCCGGACGGTAGAGACTCTTCTAGAATTCTCGGATACTACCAAGGACGCTATGGAGATAAGCGAGAAACTGGGTTAGAACCTCACTGAATTGTGGGATGGAGAGAAGATGGTGGGAATTGTTTTCTCGTCTCTTGGCATATGGAGGTTCATCGCAAACCTATCTTTTCTCGGGGCGAACGCCTCGGGTGGAACAGAACCGGGGCTTCTGATCAGTCTCTCTAAAAGTGGTTGGAGATGTCTCAAAACCTCAGATTCGTCCTGGTACTTCCGAACATTGAGATCAACGTCTATGCCAAACTGCTTCACTGAATATTGCTCGGTTTGCATCTCCATGATTTTAGGAAAGTCTGGCAATAATAGACTTAGCGAACTTCCGAGACACAGAGGGTAGCTTTTGCGGAGGCTTCCTCTCGGACTCTCCGAATATTTGGGACCATACCACAGAAAGCGATAAGTCGTTTCACGCGCTGTAGTAATGCGTGAAGCTCGACAAGTCTCCCCTCAAAATGGAGTTTCTGAGGAAGAAGCTAAAGTGGATTCAGCAGGCCATGACCGAACGGGAGATCGACGCCTGGATTACGTTCACGAGGGAGGGAAACGAGGATCCGCTGGCTCAAGATCTGAGGTTTAGCGATCTGACATGGCGATCCGCGGCGATCATAGATCAGGACGGAACCAAGACAGCTATCGTGGGGAACCTAGAAGTTGACACGATCAAGCAGAACAAGTTCTACGACGAGGTTATTGGCTATGCGAGCGAAGGTGCCGCCCCCAAGCTGAAACAGATCATCCGAAGACGAAATCCGAAGAAAATCGCCGTCAACGCGAGTTATGACGAGGGTGCTGCAGATGGCCTAACGAGTGGAATGGAGGCATATCTCAAACGGGCCTTGAAAGGGTACTCGAAACGGTTCGTCTCCGGAGAAGAGTTGGCTATAACCCTGCGAGCTAGGCTCGTCCCCGAAGAGGTCGAACTGGCGAAGAAGGCGATTGCCGAGTGCGAAAAAATCTACGATAAGATAGAGGAAGCGATCAGACCTGGTAAGAAGGATAAGTATGTTCACGAATTCGCTCACAAGCTCGTCACTGAGAGAGGCCTGTCCACGGCGTGGGCCTACGATCGCTGTCCCTCTGTGAATGTCGCAAGCAACCCGATGGGACATCTTGGCTATCATAACGCGACTATCAGAAACGGTGATTTTGTCAAGCTAGACTTTGGAGTCAACTACGAAGGCTACTGCAGTGACATTCAACGGGTCTATTTCGTAGGGCCTGGAAATATTCCGAACTCGGTGAAACGAATGTTCGAGACAGCTAGAACCGCAAACAATGCTGCGCTCGCAGTCCTAAAGCCCGGAACTTTGGGATACAAGGTTGACGGGGCTGGAAGAAAAGTAGTTGTCAATAGGGGCTACTCGGAATACAAGCATGCGCTAGGACACGTATTGGGGAGGAGTACCCATGAGATTGGGCCTCTTCTCGGTCCAAGGTGGCCAAACCGATATGGAAAACAGGTGGAAAAACCTGTTCAGAAGGACATGATCTTCACCATTGAACCCTCTGTCACGAGCAAGCTAGGAACTTGCAATCTGGAACAGGATGTCTTGGTCACGTCGAGTGGCTACGAGGAGCTGTCTAAGCCGCAGGAAGACATAATCAGGGTCGGATAGTAAGTGGAATCGACCAACACTTTGGAGCAGACAACTCATACCTGTCCTGTCTGCGGGACGACGGGGCCCTGTACTCGTTCGTCTGGGGAAACGGACGAGTTTAGGTATCATAACTGCCATGTCTGCGGGTCAACTTGGAAAGAGCAGAAAAGCCCGTCCCCATCGAAATCTGAACCGAATGCCTAGGCGGTCTAGTTTTCCGCGCCTTCGGTAGCATTTTCTAAGCCTAGTTTGGGTCCGCTACGGCTGCCGGGGGATGTTTGCCCTTGGCATGGAGAAAGAGATGCTTTGCAGACTTGTACGTATGTCCAGCGGACAATGAGACCAGGCTCGTAAACACCCAGAAGAAGGGAACTCCTTGAATAGTAATATTCCTGACCTGATACTGGTAGACGCCTTGGACCCCAACGCTCGTCTCCGTGATACTCGTTACTGGAGGAGTGGTAAGGAAGACGAAGAGAAGGATGAGGGTACTGGCAAAGCCCACTAGTGAGACAAGGCTCATCAACGACTCGACTATTCTCTCCATCCTTACAAGGAGGCCCATGGCAGAGCCCCTTTGGGCTCGTCCTCGACATAATCGAGTTGTTACCTAGCAAGGTGAATGAGATTCATTCCCCCTATTATGGGGTCAACATCGAACCACTGACTCAGCCCTAACTCTATCCATCTCTTAGTTCGCCAAAGCCAGGGGTAGCATCGAGTTTGCGCACGGAAAAGGCTGAACTCTGCCAAAAATAGCGCAATCGTCCAACATTTTCTTTTCTGGAACTTGGTCTTGTCTAACTTTTCCTTTTCTGCTAACTATTTTCTTGTTAACTAACTCATGACTCCCCGGGGGTCGATTTTTCTCGCGCCACGCCCTTCGTGAAATGCTTAGAATCCCACGTTCACTGGGATTCCCCGGCCCTTCATCGTTCGTGGAAAATAACAGATCCTAACGCCACACCGCAACCACGCACTTTGTTGACGGGCCCGGTTCAGTCTCGCTCTTTAAGCACCCTAAGGGCGTTCAAGGTCACCCAAGGGTTGGCTCTTCCCACCTCGCCAAGGCTCGAATAGATGCTCGGAACCTCTACAACCTTTCCAGGGCTTTTGTAGATGTTGGAGAGATCAACGCCTTCCTCTTTCACTGAGTGCCACTGCCCCGTCTTCTCATCTTTCACGAAATTGCGACGCAAGGCTCTAACGTATGTGGCCTCCAGCGGCCACGTCCCCTCCGGCAGTTGCTTTGACACTAGCAATTCCCTAGCATCCTTGGTCCTCTCATCTCCACCAAAACCTAGCGCGGTTACCACCCGCAACCCATGGAGAATGTCGTAGAAGTAGAAAAGCGGAAAATGAAGCTGTGCCCACTCCGGCCGAATAACTTTGCCAGACTGATCACTCTTGAACAACCGATGCATTAGCAGGAACTCCACACCGCTCTCTACCGCTTCCCGTCCGCCACGAGGCCACCTCTGGGGGTCAATAGAAGAAAACGCCCACAGCGGTTCTATCGTCGACATGAACGAGCTATGGTGAACCTCACGACCGTCCCGTCCCTCAGTCTCACAGTTCCATCCTCCATCATCTCGCTGGTGCTTCACTAGCCACTCAAACATTTCGCGCACTCGAGGATCATCCTCGAGCCCGAACTCCGCGAGGGTCCGAGCCAGGTTTCCAGTTACGCAAGGCTCCCAGACCAGCCGCCACCCTCGCAAGTCCTCATCCGAGTATTTCAGCGGAGGCCAAGAACGATCCTGTCCATCCATAACTCGAAGAAAATACTCGCTACCTTTCTTGATTGAGGGATTTGCCCCCGGAACCCCCATTTCAGCCAGTAATATCAACGCCCATACAGTCGCCCTCCATTTCGGCCAATACACATCTTCGCCATCGCCCCAGTAGCCTGCAGGGTCTTGCTCTTTCAGGCAGTTGGCTATCGGGCCCCAGGAGGCAATTCCGTTCAATGCCGATACGACATCTTTGTCCCTCTCGGATCTTTCGAGAATATCCTTGAGCGTCCAATATCGAACGCCCGGATTCTCGTTCTTCAAGAGCCAGGCAACAGCCTGATCCCATTTTGCAACTTCGACGGTACTAGCCAATGCGGAATTTCCCTTGGATGAAGGTAAACACGCCCACCATTAAAGCGAACTCTACGGAATCTTGTTGGAACAAACCAAGTGATCTGGAACTTACTACCGGTTTGGATTCGTTAGGCTGAGTATTTCTGGTAGAACTCTTCGAGCTCTTTCCGAGTCGGGCTTCCTCTAGTTTCTGGCCTACCGGCCTTGAGGGCTGCCGCCACGTTCCCATGCTTGAGCGCCTCGATGTCAGTTAAGCCCAGGACCTTGTATGCTGCGAACGCTCCGACAAACGCGTCTCCACATCCCGTCGTGTTCACTATCTTCCGCCCCATTTTTGCAAGATCAACGCTCTTCATCTTCAACTGTTTCCCCTTCTCATGAAACGCGAAGCCCTTGGATCCCAACGTAACGAGAATCCTCATTTTCGGGGCCACCTTGCTGAAGGCAGCGAGAGATTCGTCGAGGGTTTTCGTACTCGTGAACGCGAGCGCCTCATGTTCATTCAAGACTAGATAGTCTAAACCCTCCATTTCGTCGATGAACTCTTTCATTCCGAACCGTGTTAAGACCCCGGGATGCCAAAGAACAGTCCTCCGGAGACGGCGTCCCTCGGAGAGTATTCTTCTAGCGACGTGTCGCGGCGGATCGATTACAACCATCATACGACAGTTGCCGAAGAGATTCTGGACCTCAGGGAGCATAATGTGGTCCCGATTCAGCCCGGCATTCGCGCCGAAATGCGTCTCAATATTGTTCCTTCCCTTCTCGTCCACTGTGATGTATGCCTGCCCCGACTCAAGTTTG
This sequence comes from Candidatus Bathyarchaeia archaeon, assembly GCA_035935655.1. Classification (NCBI taxonomy): domain Archaea; kingdom Thermoproteati; phylum Candidatus Bathyarchaeota; class Bathyarchaeia (SeqCode); species Bathyarchaeia archaeon. Next base: position 76,930 of record DASYWW010000011.1, on the reverse strand, counting down.
ATCAGCGTCTGGACCGCTGAAGTGTCCACCCCATCTTGTTTGAGAATCATTAGTTGTTTCTTGCCGATCTCATCTTTCCCCAGACAAGCCAACAAAGCCACCTTCCGTGGACCGAGGATCCTTGATGCTGCAACTGAAACATTGCCACCTTTTCCTCCCGGGACCCGATCGACCTTTTCCACAACCACCTCTTCTCCGGGTCTAGGAAGTCGTTTGACGAAGAGGTTGATGTCCCAGTTCAATGCCCCCGTGACAACGAGGTCAGGCGACACCTACGACCGTCTCCCTCAGAGTGGACAATGCCACGTTATCGCGCTCTGGATCGGTTTTTTAGCTCTTCAACGCCGCTGCGATGACTGGCGCGACCGAGACCTTGCTTGTTGGGCCCGGGTAGGTATCTGTCCCGATAACTCTCAACACTCCTGCGGTCTTGATTCGTTTCAGAGCTCCTTCCGCAAGAACGGGGTGGGTGCAGACCACGAAGATACGTTTCGCGCCTCCTTTCTTGCAAGCCTTTGCAGCCTCCGCAATGGTCCCGCCAGTGCTAATGATGTCGTCAGCGAAGACTACGTCTCGTCCTTTCAGGTTTATTTCCCCGGCGTCAACTTCTACCTTCGATGAGGTCATACCCTCTTTTCGTACTCTTACTTTCCTAAACACCGTATGCTCCGCGTCTAGCTCCTTAGCAACGACTGCGGCCCACTGGTCAGCTTCTTCGTCTGGCCCGATTACCATGGGGTTCTTCGGTTTGAAGTGTTCCCGAGCGTACTTTCCCAGTTCATGCATTGCGGTGAGGTTGCGAGCCGGGATCTTGAAGACTTTCGCGACGTCTCCCAGTCTGTGAAGGTGACAATCAATCGTAAGGAAAGTTGTTGCCCCGGCAGATTCTATAAGCCGGGCTACGGATGCGCAGCTGACTGCTTCCCCAGGATAGAATCGTGAGTCTTGCCTCGTGTATGCGAAGTAAGGTACTACAGCAGAAATGGAGCGGGCTCCCAGGTCCCTGAGCGTATCCGTCAACAGGAGGAGCTCGAATATGTTCTCGTCAGGTGTCCGATAGAGAGACTGGATCGCTACGACATCCTGATCCTTGACGTTATCATGGATTCGGAGATATTTTTCGCCGTCTGGAAAACGCTTCACTTCCAATTGGCCGGCTTCCTGGCCGAGCTCTTTTGCGACTTTCTCGGCGAGTGGTTGGCTGGCGGAGCCACCTAATATCAGCATGGGAGAACGAGACCAACTATGCGGTGCTAATAAAAGTGAGGGCTCAACCCGTCCACGTAATGACAGTTGGTAAGCTAGAGCCTCTCATATGTCTTTACTAGGAAGGACCGGGCTCGACCCCAAATCATGGGCCAAGAGCCTAGAGAACTCACGCAAAGTTATTCTGATTTGCGCCTTAGGATTCGTCCTCGCTCTGCTTGGCCTTCGCTTACTCGGGACCGCGACAGATGCCTACCTCGCTGTTGCACTCTATCATTCTATACCCGATGATCTTGTCCCTCTGTTCTATGGGCTAGCGACGGTGGGCGATCTCATCTGGGCACCGCTAGTGTTTTGGCTCTATGTTTTTCGCAGGGACCGTAACGAATGGACCGGTTCACTGATCCTGGCAGTCGCTATGGTGACTGCGATGGGTTTGACGGACCTGCTGAAAGCAGCCTTCAACCTTCCAAGACCCTTCCAGGTGGCTTCGCTGGGAATCGCGGCGCGTGGCGCGATCCCTACGAACCCCGGATTCCCTTCAGGACATACGACAAGTGTGTTTACGGTCGCTACCGTGATGTGGTCAAGGTATCCTGCCTCGCGTTCCCCATTCATTGCGCTTGCTGTCGCTACTGGAGTCTCGATGATCATCTTGGGGCTCCACTTCCCAAGTGATGTTGTCGGCGGTGCCTTTCTTGGAATCTTCTGCGGCACATTCGTCTTGGGCCTGGCCAAGATCCGGTCGAACAACTGATATTGTCACTTTAGGCTAGTCGTCCAAGTTACACGGCCCCTTTCGAACTAGAGCACTTGCCTGAGGAACAGGGAACACGGCGACCATTGAAAAGGTCCTCAGGGGATAATAGAGTAGAGGCTGTTCAACCGACAGGCATTCCCATTCTCGACAAGGTCAGCGGTGGAGGCATCCCCAGGCCGTCAAGTGTGGCGTTGATGGGTCCGATCGGGAGCGGTAAGTCCGCCCTCGTACGAGAACTCGTGGCGAATTTTCTTCGCCAAGGATGTCAGCTTCTCTACTACTGCATCGATGATCCAGCTGATGTGGTTAAGCTCGGACTCGAGGACCATCACATTGCCGTGACGAAGATCGAGGAGGAAGGGCGTCTCGAGTTTATCGACATGTTCTCGCTTGGAGCTCAGAAGCTTGCTGAGTCTCTTCCCAAGATGGACCCGGGTGATATCTTGGAGGAGACCTTGAGGTTTCAGGACCTCCTCGCCTACGGGAGGAGCTTTGCGATGAAGCCGAGCATAGGTCCCAAAGTGATCGTGATGGACTCGATCACACCTTTTTTCCTGCTAGCAGAAGCGAAACGCGTCTACCAGTACGTTCAGGTAATGCGCTTCGCAACGCAGATCGCGCGAGCGGTAACAATCTCCGTCCTGCACACCGAGGTCGTGGACGTTAACGTGGAAAACGCGACCGCAAACCTCGCCGACGGAGTCATCGAGATGAGGAAGAGACAAGGAGAGGTCTTGCTGAGGGGTGGTACCTTGAAAGTGTTGAAAATCGGACGTAACCCAACCCCTTCAAGGGGATATTTCTACCAGATCACGCAGCAGGGAATCGTGTTCTCCAACACACCAATGTTTTGAACTATGCCCAGGTAAGAGTCTTTAACGACGCGACTAGACATTTCTCCGAATCCCTTTTGCCTGTGGATCCCAAGAAGCTGAGAATCGGTTGCAGCGGTTGGTCCTACCAGGACTGGGTCGGCCCATTCTATCCTAAGGACGCCAAGCCTGCTGATTATCTTCGCATGTATTCACAAGTCTTCAACGCGGTCGAGATTGACTCCAGCTATTATCGGACACCTTCGCCCTTCATGGTTTCCAATTGGAAACGTGTCACTCCCGATGGCTTTCTTTTCGCCGCGAAATTTCCGAAGAAAATCACCCACGAGCTAAAACTGCGTGACAGTCAAGCGCAGCTAGAACGGTTTTACAAGGCAATGTCAGAGCTCCGTGAAAAGCTCGGCGCCTTGGTGATCCAGCTTCCACCGTCATTCAATTACAAGAAAGACAAAGAAGCTCTGGAGACGTTTCTCGGACAGACAGACGGGAAGTACGTTCACGCCATCGAATTCCGCAACAAGTCGTGGTTCAAAGCCGACATCTACAAACTCTTGGAGACGAGTAATGTAAGCCTAGCCTGGTCAGAGAATCAGTACGCCTCAACTCCCCCGGAGGCTACCTCTGAAGTGGCTTATCTTCGAATGGTGGGCGATCGATCGATAACCAATTTCGGAGGAAAGCAACGCGATCAGGGCGAGGTCATGCGAAAATGGTACACGGCCTTGGAGGAGAAATCCAGTCTGTTCAAGCAGGGCTTCATCTTCTTCAACAACCACTTCGCAGGATTTGGGCCTGGATCAGTGAACGAGTTCCGACGGCTCGCTGGATTGGCCGAACTGGACTGGAAGGAGTTGTCCAAGGAATCCGGACCTTTGCAGAGCAGCATGGCGGAGTTCCAGAAATAAGTCAGAACTCTGGATTCACAAAAGGCATGGAGGCTAGGAGACAGGGGGCAGCCTTATGCACGGACAGGCACATGTGCTCGTAAGAGTTGTGAGAATTGTTCACTGAGAAAGAGATTGCCTATCTGAAATCTCAGCAACTGGCAAGAATCGGAACATCGTCGAAATCCGGAAGGCCCGATGTTGCCGCAGTTAGCTTCGATACTGACGGTGAATACGTCTATGTGAGTGGGCGGGACGTCATGAACACCATGAAGTACAAGAATGTGCTGGAGAATCCTCGGGCTTCGTTCGTCGTTGATGATCTGAAAACAGCGAAACCCTGGTCTCCGCGAGGAATCAAGATACAGGGAAAAGCTGACATCGTCAAGCATACTGGATACATGGGCCCCGGAACCTACATCCGGATCAGGCCTGTTATTACACGAAGCTGGAACATCTAGCAACTAGAACCCGTTCGCTCTTCCAAACACCTTCCGTACGGATTGTAATTAGAGAGACCAGTCTCTATCGTGAAGATGGAAAAAGAAAGAGGAAACCCGACGGATTCTTGGTCCGTTATCGCGGTGTTTACGTGAGGCTTACTGCACCTAGTTTTGAGAGATCTGTAAGACTGTTCATCTGAACGATGTTGTTTGATATGGTGTATAGCACGTTTCCGACGTAGAGTGTTCTGGTGATGAAGATGTTGTTGTTCTGCCATGATGGTAGTTGGCCGTTCTGCAGCTGTGTTACTCTACCCTTCAAGATGATTCCATTGTCAGGTGTGACGTTGAAGACATAGGCTCCCTGCCAGATCGGTTGATATGAGTACATGGTCGCCGTATTCTGGGGTGGTGCAATCACTTCGACTGGAATCACGAGGAGGTTGAACGTTCTCTCGAAGAGAACCGCCCTATGGTCGTTGATTGCGGGCGAGCTAGTTCCGGGCCCCCCGATAAGATATCGGCTTGTCTCCGAAGGCTCCTTGGGGTCGGTGACATTGAAGAGGCTTATCTTGAGGCCTGTAAACCGGACCGCGTTCTCCCATGCTACATCGGTGCCTGACTGGCCGATGCCGATAAGATGCGTCTCGTCGTAGGGTTGTAGGTAGTCTGAGACGCCAGTTACGTTGAGCTGGCCGAGCACTGAGGGCCTGGCTGGGTCTTGGAGGCCAATGACGAAGAGGGGATCTGTCCGCTTGTATGTGACCAGGTATCCTCTATCGCCCATGAACCGGGCAGAATAGATCTGTTCCCCTGGCGAAAGTCCTTCGAGTTTTCCGGTGGGGTGGAGGCTCTTGTCGAGAATGTAGACGTTTGTCTCTTGCTGGCTGACTGGTGCATATGCGAGTGGGATGGGTCCGCCACCACCCTGGCTGCAGCAGTTGGCGGTTGCGATCCGGAGGTATCCTTTGTACTCATCCATAGAGAACTGATTCAGAACAATTCCGGGTACTGCTCCCGTGGCCTCGTACGTAATAGCGAGCCCATCGATGTTGATACGGTGAACTATCGTCTGCTGGCTCTGGCTCCATACTGGCTGCGTGAGATAGATATCGTGCAGAGAAGCGTAGATAGTGCTTGTCGTTCCGATCAGGTAGATCTTCGCGACAGGCCTGGGATTATTCTGTGTAGCGTCGAACCCGACAATTGTAGTGAAGCTGTAACCTCCGTCTATGATGTCCGAGTGATAGACTTGGGCGGGCGTGGCCTTTACTGCTTTGCCGTTGACGATATGTTCTGGGAGCAAGACCTCGCCATAGCAGAAAACTGGTTGGGTTGCGACAAGGTAGACGTTGTTTCCAATTAGCCGAGCACCCGCTAGAGTCCCGTTTACTTCGACCCTAGTAGTCATCACCGGGTTGGCATGGTTACTAATGTCGAAGACGAAAATAGAGGTCGTGCCTGAGAATGATCGGATAGGGTAAATGGTCGCGATCGAACCAGGCTGTGTAACTCCGGCTCCTGCACCAGTAAACATTGCTCTTCCAAAGTACGGATATGGGTAACCTGGAATCCCGCTCACGATGACCAATCTGTTGCCTACCACAAATATTCCTTGTAAAGTCTCATTGATGGCGACTTTTGCGAGAAGTCTTGCGTCTGTTGTCGGATAGGCTTGGACAATGGCAACGGTGTTGTTTGTTATCGTGTAAACGTACTGGCCATCGTTCTTCACGGTGTCGAGTTCGTCAACGCCTGGCACTTGCTGGTTCGTCTCGGAGTGAGTGGGAGTCTGGCTTGAACCGCTTTCCGATTGGCCTGCGGGACCGTATGTTGCTGGACCAGCGGCGAGCGGGCCGCGGCTGTAGAGACTCGGGGTCGGGCTACCGCAGCCTCCGGTGTGAGCGAATTCTTGAAGGTCTTTGTATGAAGCGAAGGGGACCATTGCGTGGGCGTTTGGCGTCGTGAGCATAACTGAAACCGGAATGAGAGTGAGGCTGGTAAGGATGAGCAGGTATGCTGCTGTTGCTTTGCGGAGTATCATGTTTGTCCGTCATATGGTAGGGCGGCGCATGGGGTTAATCCCAGTGTTTAGAACACCGTGTTCGGAAGTCCGAACGCCTCTCTTGGCTGAAGGGTAAGCTTGTATTGCTCCTGGCATTTCTCTCACCTTCAGGAGAAAGTGTGATCTTGGCGCAAGAACGCGAGAGGGTTATCGAGTCTGAGTTGAAGGGTGTGACTTTGCGTGTTTACTGGCATATCCTCGGGTCAAGGGACCAAGTTGTCGGAGTTAGACCAGTTCAGAGAGCATTGGGGCTGAGTAGCCCCAGTGTCGCTTTGCATCACTTGGAGAAACTCAAGGATCTGGGCTTATTGGAAAAAGATTCGACCGGTGAATATCATTTGATCGAGCAAGTGAAGGTCGGGGTCTTACAGAACTTCGTTGGAGTTTTTGGGTTCATGCTTCCGAGATACTTGTTCTATTCAACGATGTTTACAGTCATGCTCGCAGTCTATCCGATCATCTACAGACCAGATTTCTCAGCACACAATATCATGGCGTTTATCCTTGGCATAACCGCGGTAGCGGTCTCATGGAGTGAGACTTGGCGAGCGTGGAGGTTAAGGCCGTTCTGAAAACGGATCGGGCTGTTCTAACATGTGGGATTATACAGAGCCTCAGCCTATGAGTATCGTGGAGACAGTGGAGAAGGAAGCTCGATATTGAGACTTGGCAAAAGAACCCAAGCGGGACTAAGTCTGGTGCTGGGTGTACTGATTGGTTTAGCGTTTGTAGTTCTCCCTGGGATTCTAGCACCCTCAACTCAGACTTCGGTAACTCATGGGTCCAATGGCTCCAATTATGGCACGTTCGGTCCGGCTCAGGCGACACAACCGGGTACGTTAGGCAACCAGCCGAACGCGAGCTCCGTTGGCTCAATAGTGGGTTCGATATTGATACTCGTCAGCCTTATCCTGTTTCCGGCCATCGCACTGTCATTTCTAGCACGACATTGGGTTTTGAAACAAGCAAAAGAACGATTAGGTTCGAACGATTAGTTCAGTCGTTTAGTCCTTGCGCATTCGCGACAGAGAGAAGGTTCGCGTACCGGTTAGTGGTTGGTTTTCCACGGAGTCTGCAAGGCTCAGCAATGTTCTCAGTTGCTACACGTGATGTTTTGTCCTGATTATCGATCTGTTCGGTTAAGACTCTTGACCTCCAAACTGATTGGTCCAACATCCTAACGTGAGAATGGCACGCGTACAAGTTAAGGCTCTATCTTACTTCTTTTTCTTTGAAGTGATAGTAAAATGAATGCATGGCGTCACATGCTAAGACCTTTGGCTCATTAAGAGCCTGACTCAACAAAATCGACTGTCCCCGGGGGCCCTCGAAAAGAGTGTTTGGACAAAGAAACCATACGGGAATTGGATCGGTGCCCGTAAAGTCGAGCGTTGCAATGACGGTTGAGAGAGGCATGTCTCCCGGCAAAGGATCTGCCAGAAGAAGAACGGCGTACCCCGCTCCGTGAGCTCAGCGGGTTACAACTCCGTTTTCTGCAACCAGAATTGATCTTTGAACATTACTCGTGGTTGATATGACGCCCTCTAGACCACTCTTGCTGTTTGGCAACCTGGCCGCAATATTGGTGACCATAGGGGCGTTTCTCCAAGCAGTGTCATGGTCCATCGCAGGCGTACTGATACTCATCTCACTCATACTTCCATTGCTAGCCAACATCAGCCAACCCAGAGGTCCCTTGACCTCACACCCGACATCGAAGATTCCTACGACTAGTCATCACTCCCAGGCAGACATCAAGACCGCGCAGCACCGTCCCAATGAAAAACATGGCGCTCCAAATCACCAGGGGCCGGCGAGAATGGATTAGAGGCAATCGTCGAAAGCGGAGCCGCCTAAGACGCCGGGACCCAAAGTTGCTCCCAAGCAGATCGCCTCAACAGTCACCGTGCCCAGGATCGATGCGCCAAAGATCGCGCCGACACCAAGACCCGCTCCTATCAAACAAGGTCCCAATTTCAACCCTACAATCGCTAAGGGCGACTATATCGAGTACGATGTAGTGCTGGACGTTGGCAAGCAGTTCTCGGGTGAAGTCACAGCAACTGGCCTCGTCAACGTGTACCTGCTGGATGAAGACAATCTGGATAATCTTGATCAGGGCGAGGAATTTTGGAGCGAGACGGGCGAGGAAGGCGTTGAAAAGGCAACGCTCGAATTTACCGCGGAGTCGAAGGGCAAATGGTTCTTTGTTGTAGAGAATGCGGACGACCGAGCTGTTTTGGCCACCGTGAAGCTACAGAAAGGTTCAGGTCCGGCGGCGGAGTGACGAATAGCCCATCCGTTCGTAACGCGTTCGCTTCCGTGAACAGCCCTCTCTATCCACGGCTATCCCCGGATCTCGCTCTAGAAAATGATAAATGCTAACCCAGAAAGATACGGGAGCCACGGAGGTTTTAGTTTGAAAAAAGTATTCTCGATTGCTCTCCTGGTCTCCCTAGCCATCTTCGTAGCGACGGTCCAAGTAGCTCCAGTACTTGCCCAACACCAAGGCCATGAAACGTCAGAAGAACACAACGAGATCCATCAAGTGACGTTCCATATCGATCTGACCGGAAGCCAACAAGTACCAGCCGTAAATACGGACGCTTTTGGAATGGCAACTGTTAGACTCATTGACAATAGTACCGCAATAGCGTTCAGAGTGATAGTCTGCGACATCGTCAACGTAACAGCGTCGCACATCCACGTTGGCGCGGCAGGAACGAATGGGCCTGTAATCATACCCTTCTTCGGGAGCCAAACTCTCTTCTCCTCACCGCACGGTTGCAAGACTCTCGCTGAAGGGACCCGGACCGCATCCGACCTCAACACAAAAGCCAGTCCAATGGTCACGAGTTGGGATGACTTTGTAAAAGCCCTCCTCGCCGGCAACACCTACATCAACGTCCACACCAAAGCAAATCCATCCGGCGAGATCAGAGGCCAGATAGTACACGAGAGCGAAAACGAGAACGATCACGGCGACGAATAGGCTAAGCCACGAATCCTCGACCATCCCCCCTTTTTCTTGCGGGCATATTGCCGGACCAGCGTTCAGCCTAGTTTTTCCTGCCCGTACTTTGTAAGGGTCCACCTGTTTCCCCGTCCAAAGGTGGCTGAGAAAACAACTCTTTGCTTGAGAAGCAATCTCAGGTGATGGCTCACGCAACTCTCAGTGAGACCGGTCTTTTCACTTATCTCAATGATTCTTGTTTTTCCCTTCTCCATGGTCTCGATGATTTTCGATCTAGATGCTAGTCCTCGATTGACGTTTCTCATTCCGGAAATGTAGGCTCGTGGATGGTAGGGCGGTGTCACGCTGGCAGCCCTTTTCTAGGCAAAATCTCCAACTAAGAGCTTTGTCTGTGTTCTGTCCTCTTCAACGGGTCTGAACGTCTCGTCCAGTTCGACTTTGATCAAGTCAAGTCTCTGTCGATAGTATTCCCCGACATTGTACCGTTTGACCATGTCAAAGGCGACCTGAAGATACTTCTCGACGCCTGCCTTGAACACAGTAGGTCCCAATTTACCTCCACATTTCACGCACACTCCCTTCAAGGGTGCTCGGCGCGGTTTCCAGTTACACTTGGAACATCGAGATCTCTGAGACGTGAATGTTCGCAGGTTCCCTACCAAGTCTCGTAGAATGTGAGTTCCGAGGACTTTCCTGGCAACCTCTTCCCCTTTCACAGCCACGATCTTGTCCGCAAGATCTAGTTGCTCTTTGACTTTGTCAAGCATTGTAGGCAACTCTTTGTAGGCGCTGGTAAGTCGCGCCCGATCTAGATCTTCTGTTGGGTGGGTAAAACCGATGTTCCAGTTATTCGATAATGATTCCCGCGCTTGATTGAGAGTAGGGACAAGGTCCTCTATCTCCTTCGGATTCGCCCCCACCAGAGTCTTCTCGTAGAAAGCAATAGGCAGAGTGGTTACTGTTTCGATGTTGAAGGCTTGCCGCGCCACTTCTGTCGCATTGAGTAGCGGAGCGAGTAACAGTGGGGCGTCCATCAAACCCCCAATTCTATCTGGAAGGTACTCTCTGGAGAAGTTCAACAATACATCCAGCAAGAGGGACACTGAGTCTTCGTCTCCATCGCAATCTCGTCGTTTTGCAGCGTGGTACAAGGGGTGGGCATAGCAAACGCTTGCCTTTGTGAATCCTATGATTCTTCCCACTGCGCCCACCGATGTGTGAGGGGATAATCCCACAACGAGATGCCCGATCAGGTCCTCTCTCTTCGAGGCTTTGTAGAGCTTGTCTAGTCCGTAGAAAGAGGTGAGGAGGTCGTCGAGGAACTTGGTTACTTTCAAGAGATACTCGCCGCAGGCTTCCGAGACGACAAGGTCCTGTATCTCCAAAGCGCACAGCTGTCTCGGGTCCGAGAGCTCGCGTCCGTCCATGTCCTTCGTGTACCCTATTTCGCGTGCCTTCTCTAGGCTAAGCCCAATTTCGCCGGGTCTGAATTGGGTTAGGACAGCATTCGAAGCGTCAAATCGCAAGGTTCCATCTTTGAAGACAGAGACATCTGCTTTCGCCCGTAGCAACGCTTTCTCTAGAGGCTCGGGCATTCGGGTCTTGTTGATCAATCCCTTCACTCCTTTCACCGACACTTCCATTTTTCCCAGCTTGAGCCTCCGAACTGCCTCGTCTAGCATTTCGACAAGGTTCAGGTTGACGCTCCGGTAGGCGATGAGCGAGCCATTGCACGTAGATGACGAATCGTGCGATGACAGGCCGCACTTGGAACAGTTCGTACTCATCTTCGTCTCCCGCCCACAAACTGGACACTTGAGTTTTGATTCCCAGCGACCACATTGTATACACGTTCGATCCACCAGATCTAGTGTTACAACCGATTTCTTCGACGCCTCTATCAAGTCACGGCGCGGACCCCCGGCTTGCCCAGTCGGAAATAGCCCGTGGACCCGTGGAGTCATGATCCTCTCCTTTGCCTTCTCCGGACGGCCCATGCGTGCCCCGACGAAGATCGGCGCCTTGTTCTTCACCGGGAATCCAGCCAATGAGCTCAAGGCCTCTAGCGAGCTTTCTCCTTCAACATGAGCTGCCGGAGCGTCGAGCTTCAGAATCGCACGGAAAACCAAAGCATCATCTCCGAGCTGGATAGCACCCGCCACCATCTTGTGCGGCACGCGAGCCTGTTCGAGAATATCCTTTAGCTTCTGATCATACGGCAGAACCCCCGACTCGTCGAGATAGTGGATGAGTTTCTCGCGAAGATAGCGTAAGTCTTGGACTGCCACAAGACTCCAAAAGTGAGTGAATGCCGGATGCAGAGGAATTCCGAGGCACTGGGATAATCCAATTGCCTCGGCGACTCGTGGTTTTGCAAAGAATGGATTGTTAGTGAATTCCCGCAATCGTTCCGCAGAGATATTCAGTAATCGTTGTGCTTTGTTGCTTTTTTCCGGGTCGCGGAGCTTCTCCTCCAGCAACTGTGCCCACCATGACTCGACGAACCCTGATGGCACCAGGGCCCTGTTGTTCTCGAGAAACTCTCCGTATCCTACCATCAGGTCACCAAGAAATAGTATTTTCTCAATCTTTTCCCGCAGTGCCCTTGCTTCTTGAGGCGAGTCTATCCTCATCACTGAACCATCAATGAGCTTCACGACCGGAGGCTCGATGCTATCCACGGCGTTGACGATTCCTGCTTTTCCCGGCCTTTCCAGTCTCATCTGAACGCCTACTGCTAGAAAACCGCCCAGAATTTCCATGGTAGCCGGGTGAACACCGACCGATGCCATGCCGGTGTTTCGCGAGCGGCCATATCGTATTCTGAAGCCTCCTGCTGCGCTGGGGAAGGCGAAAATCGGGCGTCCCCCGACGACGTCTTCCATGAACATGAACTCTTTCGCTTCTTCTCCCTCCGAGGACGAGGTCTTCATCATAGCCAGCCATCCCCAGCCTTCCAGTCCCAATTTCTCAACGATCTTCAGAACCTTGGTCGATCGTCCGAGCAACCCATCATTTACAACACGCAGCGCTCCGCCCCTGATCCGGTTAGTCTCTATTCGCATAAGATTGCGGTTGACAGCCACCTCGACGGGGTCCGTTTCCACCCCGTTTGGCTCTACGGTGAGGCGCATAATGGCGTCTTTGAGGACGCTGTCAGGGTTCCGATATTGGAACCGCGCGACAGATCGCTCGTAGAGACGCAGTTCCTCAACGAATCTCATCGCCTCTTGTTCCGAGGCGTGATAAGGGGGAATGTTCAGTTGTCGACGGACATAATCCGCAACAATCATTGTCAAGCCCATCTCCGTCCCGCCAGCTGACCGCATCGGGCCTGCAAAGTAGACCGCTAGGTGTTTGGATCCGTCAACGTTTGTTCGGATCTTGACGTCGTGTATTCCTTGGATCGGTGCTACAGTCACCGCCTCGTCCAACACTGCCAGCGCGGTACGGATCGCTTGTTCGGCGGCATCCTCTGGTTCAAGGCTTCCAAAATGGCCGAGAACGATGTCCTCGCTAATCTTCAGCGCTGTCTCCTCGCGCGAGATCAGCTTGCTCAACTCACGGATTCGCGCTGCGACTCCAGCTGGTCCAACTGATTTCTCCACCCGCTCCGCCAGGTCATAAGTTGTCTGCGATTCCACTTTCCAGGAGGCGTCGAGCCCCTTCGCTCGTGCCTCTGAGGCAATTGTGTATTGCCGGTTGTATTCTTCCTCTATTCTCGTCGCGTAACCGTTGTTGGGCCGGCTCTCTAGAACTTGCACGGAGGACCTTCGACTCTGCCTAATGTAATAGGTTAATGGTCAATTTCTCGTTGAGACAACTGAAACTGTTTTCCAAACTAGGAGATCACGCAGGCTGGCTAAGGGGCGAGTTTTAAGAGCTGGACGCGAGTAGTTTGAGGTAGGACGGGCTATGACTGACCGCACCAGGGTCGGAGGCACTTCGACATCATGATAGTCCGTCCAGCGGCGGAGAACTTGACGACTGTGCGTCGGCTTCGCAGCATCGAATATCGAGTGTTTGAGGATTCTGATGATATTCATGATTTCATCAACACGGAGGTACGGAGAGAACTAGAGGCGGATCAAAAGAGCATGGGGCGTGACCCAAGAGACGACGCCTTGCTTAACTCGCTGCCAAAACGGAAGTGGAGACTGGAGGTTGTCAACATCGGGGATGTAACGCTTAATCCTCTGATCTTGAGATCCTCGGACGTCAAGACTGGTCGAACGTTTGCGGACCGTCTGACGGAGCGTCGTTTGGAGCTGCGTACGGCGTTGGAGACACGTGGAGCAGTTATCTGGCCTATCGTTCTGTTACGGGAAGGAAATCTCCTTGTCGACGGGTATTGTCGTTACTCGACGTTGCAAGAAATGGGAATGCCCGAAACCTACGCTTATGTTGGCACAACGATCGTGAGATAACCTCGTCCCAATCCCGGATAGGCAGAGTGGAGAATGTCGAAGACTGACTTGTCCTTGTGGCCACGACATGCTCTGAAGCTTATCTGGAAGGAACTCGTTACTATCTTACGGTTGGGATTATGTCCCCTGCTTTGACGAGAGTTTCGGTCAAGGGCGAGAAAGCGCAGAAGTATATTTCCCGAGTATCAATTGATCCATCACTCTTCTTCACAACTCTCCCCTCTGAGATCTTGTTTCAGGTGGGCGCTTCCTTAGAGACCCTGATGGCAAGGTTGGAGCTGGACGACGGAAGCACCGTTGACGCCTCGATCTATTCAGTCGTAGTCGCTGCTTACGACAGAGAGAACGTAACTCTAGCCGCCACCTACGAGGGGGCCCTTCCCGTATTGGGAGCAAAGTTCCTCGAAGACTTTGGACTCAAAGTAGATCCGAAGTCTGGCTCATTGGCTCAAACAAGATACACAGGTTTTGCCTACAACTACGAACCCTAGAAAATGTCGTCAAGCTCGCGGTCGAGAATAATTCTTCACTGTGACCTGGACGCTTTCTATCCATCTTGCGAGATCCATCGAGACCCTTCATTGAAAGGCAAGCCATTGATCGTCGGTGCTGACCCGAAGAATGGCAAGGGTCGGGGAGTCGTTACGTCCTGTTCCTATGAGGCACGGAAGTTTGGTGTTCGATCCGGGATGCCGATCAGCATGGCCTGGAAGCTATGTCCTCAGGGAATCTATGTTCCGCCTGACTTCAAGCTCTACGGTGAGACCTCGGAGAGAGTGATGGATATAATGCGTGGCTTTGCCGATATTTTCGAGCAGACAAGCATTGACGAAGCATTCATGGACGTTAGCAAGAGATCTAAAACGTATGATGATGCAAAGGTTCTAGCGTCCAACCTGAAAGAGGCCTTGAAAGAGCGAGAAGGCCTCACGGTCAGCGTCGGGATCTCGCCAAGCAAATCGATCTCAAAGATGGCTTCGGATATGCGGAAGCCGGACGGGCTCACCCTTGTTCAGCCAGAGGAGGTCGATAAGTTTCTCGAACACTTACCAGTCAATAAGATCAGTGGAGTAGGCAAAAAGACAACCGAATTTCTCCAAAACCAGGGAATCGAGACAATCGGTCAGTTGCGCAAGGTAGAAGCGAAGAAGCTCACGGACTGGTTTGGAAAGGGAGGAGTCTGGCTCTGGGCTATAGCCAATGGGATCGAAGAGACACCCGTGGAAGAGAGAGGGCTCAGGAAATCGATCAGTGTTGAGCAGACATTCGAAAGAGACATTCAGAACAAGACGATGGTCCGGGACGCGTTAGAGTCTCTGAGTCACGAGGTTCACGACAGGCTTTTGGCTGAAGCTCTATGGTATCGCACAGTTGGGATCAAGGTACGGTTTGAAGGGTTCGTAACATTCACCCGAGAAAAAACTCATACCGGATATGTAGATGACTTGGGAGTCATCCGGGAATATGTAACGTTGCTATTCAGAGAGTTTGAGAAAGACCGACGGAAAATGAGGCTAGTTGGTGTCAGACTATCTGACCTAAAGCCAGCTGAGGGTAAGCAGGTCAGACTCGCCTGACGATTTATTTGTCTCGATTAGTTCCATAGATTTGCAGCCCCCACGATCTGAGGAGGTCTAGGCTTCTTGGTCTTCCAATGATGTTGAGGAGTACAAAGCCACCGATGTTTATCGCCACAACCTCTCCAGCGAGAACCCCTAGGATTGATAGGGCTAGTAGTTGAGGGAAGACGATACTGAGGTAGCCTCCAACAACGACCGAAATTAGTGCAGTTTCGACGAGGGTGGCGATGAACCAGCTTGCGTTCATGTTCCTGATATTCCAACTTCGTTGGCCAATCTTCCAAGCTAGGAATCCGGCGAGAAGGTTGACAAGACTTCCGCCAACAATATCCAGTCCGATCGAGGCCGATGGGAATCCGGTTATCGAATCGGAAACGAAATTACCGACCACGGTTCCAATTCCTAGTCCGAGGATCAAGGGCCACCCGAACAGGATGGCAAGAGGGATCAAAGCGTCTGCTACTCTCACCTGTATTGGTAGATTGCTGATCGGAGCGAATCCGATGACGAGTGCTGCGTAGAGTGCTCCAAATACGGCTGCTAGCGCGAGATTTCTAGAACGGGGAACTGTAATCTTGTCTTTGGTTTCTCTTCTCATTTGCCTCCCTACTCCGGGGTTTGTATGGCGCAACGGGTGGAAGGCCCCACTCACGCGCCTACTAATGTCAACGCGCTATGGTAACGCTGTTTTAAGACTTACGAGGAGTAGCAAGCGATGCGCTTAGAGCGATAGAAGTTGTAAGACGATTTCAGTAGTTCAGGGACTGGGTAGACGGTTGCGATGGTTTGTCTGTCAGCGACCTGCTCTGAAAGAAGGTAATGCATTGGCAACTATGCCTCGGGGAGTTTCCCTTACCCAGTCTGGAATTATGACGGCTCGGAGAAGCTCTTGCACGGAAATTCCGCGATCGATTGCGGCACCCGTTAGGACGCGAAAGTTTTCATCACGAAGCGACATCATGAACTTTGTCAAAATTAATGCCACCCACCAGTGGCACCGCTCCTAATAGAGTCATGTTCGCAACCCTTTACTCTTCACTCAACTCTCCATATTGCGAGGGAATACTGACTCCCTGAGAAGAAACGTCGACTAGCGGAGGAGAGGATTGCCATTCAGTTCACAGCAGTCCCAAAGGGGGCCAATGCAGAACTCGTTGATCCAGAATAGGCTAATAGTGGCGATCTCACATGCTCTTTCGGGATTCGACGATGAGGCTGAGCAAACTATCCTACGTGACCCTTTGGACGGTTCATTTCGATGAGGTCAAGGCGCTCTACAAAGAAACCCTCGGTCTACCCATCGCTCAGGAGAACGATAACTTCGTAATGTTCGACACCAAAGGATCTAGGCTTGCGTTTCATAGACTCACCAGGGCCCCACCGCTCTCCCGTTCGACGGCAGAAATACATTTAGATGTTAACGATGTCGATGAGGTCTATTCGTCTCTCAGGTCAAGAGGCGTGAAATTCGAAGATCCTCCAGCTAACCGTCCTTGGGGCACTAGGTCGGCGGGCTTCAAGGACCCTGAAGGATACGTGGTTGAGATTGTGGGGCCTTTGAAACCAGGCGAGCCCTCTAAAGGCAATTGACACTCAAGCTCTACACGTGCTTATGTCTGGGCTTGGTCTTCTTCTTTTTCTCCGCTGTTAGAACCGGTGTCTGCGGGAAATAATACGGGGTCGTTTGGGGTGCAGTCGGAGGGGATCCTACGCGTTCCGGTTCACGCGCTACATGTTTCTCTGGTGGCGTAACTTCTAGGATTCCGCTCTGGCTCAGGACTCTGTAGTGGTTCAAGCCCTGATGGTGGAGGAACTTGTGGAGGAGTAGTTTGACTTCTTTGGTTCTTGCGCCTTCGATCTGTAGTTGTGTCCCCTTGGTTTTCATTTTTCCCTCTACCTTTGATTTTAGGAACTGGGCTGCTTCGCTTGCCCGGTCATGCAGTTCTTTCAGTTCGACTGTCAGCGTGGCTTTCGACATGCTAAGGTATGCCAAGAGTCTTGGCGGTTTAAGACTAGAGCATATTCTCTGGCAGGCTATGCCAGATATCGGCTGTTTTCAGCCCTGATCTCAAATCTGGAATAACCAATCGAGATCTCGCTCCAAATTGTTCAGGAAAAGCGCTAGATGTCCCCGGTCACGATTTTTCATCAAAGCCCGGATCCTGCCTGAATCTTAGTATTCGCCCATTATCGATGCCAGACAGGAAACTTTGTCTAGAACGCAGGAGGGGGGATAAGAGCAGGACATCTCGCGGGTGCAAGAGAGGTTAAGCAGAATTCCAGTGGGCGAAATCGTTCATTCTCAGCCCTGATCTCGATTCTGAACCATTCCCTAGATTTCGATCCTAAATCGTTCGTGAAATCCGGGATAGCGCCAGCAAACGCGTTACCCCCATCCAAGGCTGGATCACACCCTGACCTGCCTGTCTCGCCCGGAATCTGCGCCAGACAGGAAATCGTTTCGTCAAAAAGGGGGGTACTAGCGAGCGCATCTTACGACGCGTAAGTGCCTTTCTTGATCTCATTTACTATTGTTCCGTGAGAAAGTCGGGTCAGTATTATAGCTACATCTTCCATTCCATATCTTGTGATTGATGCTGTAGTGTTGATATGCTCAAGACCAAGATAGTCGCCTTCCTCGGCCTCGCCCTGACGATCTCGTCTCTCCTTCTAGGTTCCCGGACACTCGGTTACTCGCGAGCCGTGCTGAGCCTCCAGCTTGGAGGTCTATTCCTTGTTCTCGGCGGATTCTTCCGATTATTCGATAACCATGGTATGCAAGAGGTTCTTGCTGGCCTGTATGATCTTGAAGATAGGATGAACTAGAGCGGGCTCGATTCTAAGCTTCGTCCCTGTAGAATTTCGCCAGGTCCAGCGATTCTCGTGTCTGCTTCTCTAATTCCTCCATCGTCGGATAAACTGCCCTGTAAACCTCCAGAACACCCTCCTTCGATCTCACGTGTATCAAATATGTCGGATACGCAGCGTGTCGAAACACTCTCTTGCTCTCCCACGACTCGGCCGTATAATCCTCAGCATACCGAATATGAACATTCGAAAAGTGGACCTTTTCGAGGAGATCTGCGCTCATTTTTCGGGCGAGTTCCCGATATAGTGGTTTCTGTTCCGTGCAACCCGAACAGCCATCTCTTGTGATCGATGTCACATAGACGACGCCTAGGTTTTTCACAAGCGCTTCGACTGCATTGTTATTCGGCAAACCCTTCAGGTGTTGAAACTCAACAAGTTCTACACTTGTGTCAGCTGAAAGCTGGCTTGAAACCGTCAATACGATCGTCCTAGAAAACTCGGAGGGTCCTCGATATAAGTACAAACCTTTGTCTTCCTGTTTTTACGGAAAAAGGGGGATTCGGTCTGTTTACAGACCAGCATCCATACTCGAGTTGCGATCAAGGTTGTGGTTGTCGATGGAAGCAGCCGTGGAGAGCTACTTCTGCAGGACTCCCGGTTCCGGTCGGAGTTCTACAATGAGGCCATCGCTCCATTGATACTTGGCATCCATCAGCTCCGATACCTGCTTCGCTAGCTCCGCCTCGTCATCAGGATCCACGACTCTCCCAAGTCCCACGTAGTTGTCCCCGTCTACTTCGAATGAGATTCGCGGATGGTTCTTGATGTTCTGTACCCAGTGAGCCTCGTCTCGGTATTGTGAGATGAGATAGAAGCGTCCTTGATGTCGGATATACCAGATTTCTATTCTATGAGGTGTCTTGGTCTTCCAGCCTTCAGTCGTAAGATAGAGGAACTGGTGTTTGCGGTCTTTCAGTAAGCGACCCCTCAGAGAACTTTGGAATATGGTTACGTCTTCTGTTTATCCGGAACATAAGCTATGCCCTGAACCTCTACCCTCATCCCGAATAGCAGATCCCCTGCCTGGACCGTCGTCCTAGCGGGCTTAGGATCATCGAAAAAACTGGAGTAGACCTCGTTCATCTCAGAAAACTCTGCCAGATCCTTGATGTAGACCGTCGTCTGCAGCACATGGTTCATGTCGGACCCCGCCGCTTCCATTATCCTCTTGAAGTTCTCGAGTGTAGCCTTCGTCTGAGCTCTGATATTTCCCGGAATGACTTTCCCGTTCTTGTCAATAGGCCCCTGTCCTGAAACAAACAATAATTCTCCAAACTTGACCGCGGGTGAGAATGGAAGACCCAAAGGCGCTGGACCTGTTCTTACAGCTTCCTTCTTCATACTTGGTCGGCCCCTTCCTCGGTGTTTAAGAGTTGAGAGAAGGGACCAAATAAAGACCGGACATGCTGAAAAAAACTGCCTCAACACTAGAAATCCAGGGTTCGATACCCCTGAAACTAGTTGAAGAAGCCCGAGACCGGATCAGAGGAACAGTTCTGCGAACTCCAATTGTGCGCCTGAACGTGGACGACGCACCCGCAGATATCTTTCTAAAATTGGAGAATTTGCAGCCAACAGGTTCTTTCAAAGTCCGAGGCGCGAGTAATGCGATCGCTCTTGCCGGTCCCGAGGCCAGAGAACGTGGAGTATACACTTGCAGCGCCGGAAATATGGCACAGGCCCTAGCCTGGCAAGCCCGTCAAAACAAGATTCCCTGCACTGTCATTGTTCCAGATAATGCTCCTGAAACGAAGCTCGCGGCAATCAGACGATTTGGCGCTAAGATAATCCAGGTATCTTTTGATGATGTTTGGAAGGTCGTTGTGACTCATCGATATCCGCCGTTGGACGGTTCAGTTTTCATCCACCCGTTCGCAGATATTCGAATGATGGCGGGAAACGGAACTGCGGGACTTGAAGTCTTGGAGGATATGCCTGATGTAGACTCGGTCGTCATACCCTTTGGAGGCGGAGGGTTATCGGTTGGCATCGCATCTGCGATCCGAGCGAAAAGTCCTCAGACCCGAATTTATGCCGTGGAGCCGGAGACCGCGGCTCCCCTGTCTGCTTCGTTCAGGGTTGGCCGGGCAACGGAGATCGATAGAGTTCCAAGTTTCGTTGATGGTATTGGAGGGAAGAGTGTTCTCCCTGAGATGTGGGAACGAGCAAGAAATCTGCTTCTGCCCTTGGTCGTTTCTCTCTCTGAGATTGCTGCGGCTATCAAGCTGTTGATAGAGCGCAACAGAATAGTCGCTGAAGGCGCTGGGGCGGCGGGAGTTGCTGCGGCTATGACGGGCAAGGCTGGTTCAGGGAAGATCGTCTGCATCGTGTCTGGGGGGAATATTGATTCTACAAAACTGGTGAAGATCCTTGGAGGAGGTATCCCTTAGCTATTGAGTTACGAACTTGAGAACGTAGGATCCGAGGACTTTACTCGCGAGAATCACGAGGATTCCTAGGATTACCATCTTCAAGGCTGATTTGGGGGCTGACTGTTTCAGAGTAACTCCCCGGAACGCTCCAAGCAAGAAGAGAAGGAGGACTCCGATGATGATGGATGCTGTCACAGCATAGGTTACCGGAAAGAGCACTAAGGGAAACAACAACGCCAACGAGGCCAGAGCAGAGGTCATCGCTGTGACCACTCCGGAGCCCAGGGCCCTCCGATTGATTCTTCCCAATAGTCGATGGATTTTCGGATGCTCCGTCGTTAGAGGAACCGGTTTTTTCTTGTTGCCGTTTGTTTGTCTCAACCGCTGGCGATTTGTCCTCGTTATTGCCTCCAGCAACTGGGTCTTCTTTTCGTGGGTCTCAGACAGGTAAGTTGCTGCAAAAACCGATAGAGCGCCTGCCACCGCCCCGCCTACACCCGTCGCGAAAATCTGGACCGGTATGAGCGCTGCGGACCCGGCCGCCGAAATGATTCCCAGTACGGAGAAGAGGCCGTCTATGGAGCCGAAGACAAGTTCAGCGCTTCGACTCCCTGTCTCTTGAACTACAAGTTCGGTGCTCTGTACTGCCAGACGTTGTCATCCCCAATTGGGGCCTGCGTGGCCATGGCTAGACTCCCTGCCATGAGCATGCTGTTACTCGACGATGGCTCGATAGAGAATCGCTGCTGGGTCTATTCGAATATGGTCCCAGAGGAGTTCGCTACTTTCGTGCTCGGCGAGTCGGTCATGGGCGATTAGTGCCTGCCTGCCGCAATGGGCTGTGGCCCCGGGTTCTTCTCCGGGCTCTTCCCGACCTTTGCGTTCTCGGCGGTATGAGCTGCGGCGAGGAGGACGTTAGCTGTGTCCTCAATCGAGCCAAAGCTCGTATCCAGGATTAGATGGTACACTGACCAGTCGTCTACGCTGAACCCATAGTGTTTCCTATACCTCTCAGCTTGCACTCTTTCTCTGTGCAAGGTCTGCCTTCGTGACTCCTCCAGACTAACGCGATCTCTTGCCGCAATCCTCTCCAGTCGTACGACTAGGGGCGCAGTCAACAGGATCCTCAAGTCGGAAATCTCCTTCAGAATCCACCCGGCGAGTTGGCCATCAACGACCACGTTACCCTTTTCAGCCTCTGCCATTGTCCTCTCATCTACCAACCGGTCAATACTCGGATCGGCTGCAGCCATCTCCTGAAATTTTTCCAGCGAAACCTTCCTCTCGTCAGCTAGTTTTCTGAACAACGACCCAGCGGATACATGGCGGAGAACAAGCGATCCAGCCAGCTTCGCCGCGTACGTGGACTTGCCGGACCCGTGTGGCCCACTAATGGTCACAATCAATCGATGGAACCTGACGAGCGAGCAACGCGTCTGATCTCAGACGCCAAACAGTTGCCACAAAGCACTCCAGCATAGGGACGCGAAGGGACTCGAGAGCTCCGCGCCACCCCGACGGGTCTCCCCGTAACCACTCCATGCAACTGGGCACCACATCGCGAACATTGTGCAGTTTTGTGAGCGCGCGGCGCAAAATGAATGGACCTAACTCCGGACGGAAGAGTAAGCACTTTCTTTCGACGTCCGCTCGTCCTCTGTGACGGGCGCGTCAACTAGAATCTCCCCCGCTCGGAGTCATTGAAAACGAAGATTGGACCCCAAACAATCTCGACAGAGGAATGCTGAGAGTGAACGAGCATATCAGATACCAGTAAAACAACCCCAGTACGGAGAACATGCCATTACCCGTTGTCCCAGTGAAAGGAAGAATGAGCGGTGCGAACGCTACGGGGATCGAACCTACCGCCCTAACCACCGCATAGTAGATCAAGAGAAAGGGAATGATCGTAATCGGGTATGTCTTAAACTGCTCGAAAGTTGAGCGGGAACTCATCTTCATCATGGCAGATTGACGTCTCATCAATTTCTCAAGTGCCTTTTCGTCTCCGTCTTTCTTGGCCTTTCGTACCGCACTGGTCCACGCCATGTACTCCCGTCTTGAATTTGCGATCATCTTGTAGTTCACTAGAAATCTGTTGGCGGACATGGTGATGAGCGAGAGGACGATAGCTGCGCCAAGCACAAGAAGTGTCGAAGCAGGTGGATGATTGTACTGACGAAGAGGAGCAGCCAAAGCGTTCAGAATGTCGTCGATGAAAGTCATTGGAGGGTCCGCTTCTGTATAAGGGCCAACAAGTCCTCAGCCGCTCGTCTCTGCTGCCCGTCAGGATTCAGAACTATTTGAATCGGTGCACCTGCGAGTACTGCGTTGGCGCTCGCCATGTATCTTGACCATTCAAGGTCTGTCCGTGCTTCGTCTACGGTTTTGCTATCTCGCTCGCGTGTTCTGTCAGCATTCCGCCTCCTAGCAATATCCTCGGGATCTGCTTCAATCAGAATTATCAGGCCGGGGTCAAGAGCTTCTAGGACCCTTCGCGGTGTTCCGGGCCAGATTCCATCCTTGGTCCTGATGAACATGTGAGTGTCAACGACCACTGCCGATTTACCCCCGGTCCTTGCGATCTCGCGCGCGGCTTGTTCTTGGACCTTGGCTTGGAGTTCAAGGTCTTGGCGGCGCATGTGGTCTCGATGGACGGTCTTTCCACGCTTTTTGAAAAGTTCTTTCATTACGTTTCCAAAGTTGAGGATCTTCAGCGGAATGTTCTTTTCGTGGGCGACAGTGTCCAGTTCTTGCAGGACGGTGGTCTTGCCGACCCCGGGTATCCCTGCTACTATGATAGTACGTGACAATTTTCTGGCTCACTGTCCGAGGAATCCTTTGACTCCAGGGTATATCTCGGTAATCCTCTCTTTCACGAGTATCTCGTAGTATTGTTCGATGATGCCTACTGTAAGTAGGATGCCTGTCCCGGTGCCGAATGCGCCGAGGAAGTCAGCGCCTGCGGCTATGGTTCCGATGGTAATTCCGCCTATGACTGTTACGGTTGGAATGTAGCGGTCAAGGATTTGTTTTATGGTGGTGCCGGAACGTCTGAATCCTTCTACCTGCATTCCGGAGTCTATGAGTTGTTTTGCCACTGTTTTAGAGTCCATTCCGCCAACTTCGACCCACGTTACGGCGAAGAATACGCAGGCTAGAACGAAGATGCCCATGTAGACTGCGGCTCTGATGGGGTCTTGGAGGACGACTGTGATGGATCGGGGTGCGAAGGTGTAGTAGGCGAGTCCTTTGCTGGGGACGAGTTGTGCATTGGTCGAGCTTGTCGGTACGAAGCAGCCGGGGATTAGGCTGAGCCAGAAGTTTATTCCCGAACTGGAACATGTGGGATTGTATCTTTGGAAGAGGAGTTGTCCAATGAAGAAGATGTTTCCGAATAGGGCAGCGGCGAAGATGACGGGTATGTTTGATACGTAGAAGAATTTGATTGGGAAGCGTCCCCTGAAACCCCTGTACCGGGCGTATGAGACTGGGACTTCCACTCTTAGTCCGTTAAGGTAGATTATGAGGATGAACACGCCTAGAGTTGTGAATAGTCCGACCATGTCTGGGAGCCCGCTTCCTCCCCTGTAGAGCGCGCTTTGCCATGACGAGAAGCTGCCGGGGTTCTGCAGTACCGGTCCTATGGATTGTGCGAAGGCGAAGATGGCGCCGAAGTATTTTCCATCTGCGACAGGGGATATTGGTCCGATGGTGCTCCATACTATGGATAGGCAGACTCCTGCTGCTATGAAGAGGCTGATTCCGCTTCCGAAGCCCCACTTTTTCTGCAGCATCTCGTCGAGGAGTATGATGACTACGCCCGCGACCACGAGCTGAGTAAGGATTAGGAACTGAGCTTGTAGACTAGGCGTGATAAGTTGGCCAGCAGTGTTGGTGACGTTGTATGCTCCGCCTATCAGGAAGGCTATTCCTTCGAAGATAGTCATGAACACCGAGAGTACTTTGCTCGCGCCGGTGAACAACGCTCGGTCTGCCGGGTTTGTGAAGTCGACATTGATCATCTTGGAGCCTGAGAGCACTTGGAGGATTAGACCGGCTGTGACTATGGGCCCGATTCCCAGCTCGACCAGTGTTCCTCTGTTTGATGCGAAGATGACTCGTAGGGGTCCGAACTGGTCGTTGATGTTGCCAGTGTGTGTAATTCCGTATATCGGGGTCTCAGCCATTATCAGATAGACGACGAGTGTGATGGCGGTCCAGATCAGTTTCTCAGTGAAGCCGACGTCTCTTGTTGGTGATTTGACTCCGGGGAGGATTCTGGTCAGGGGTTGGAATAGTTCTATGAACCTGACCGTTAGTGATCAGTCCTCTTTGGTCTTTGTTGGGAGGACGATTTCTCCGCCTGCCCTTCCGATCTTTTCTTGGGCACGTTCGGAGGTCTTTGCAACAATTATTCTTAGCGGCTGACTTATCCCGCCATTTCCGAGTAGTTTTTGGTAGCCTGCTTTTCCAAGGTCGACCTCGACCATCTTTCCTGCTTGCTTCGCCGAGCCTTCTTCGATCAAACGATCCAACTGGAGAACAAGGTCGCCTACGTTGATCGCGTTGGTTATCTTCTGCCTGACGGGGTGGAAGCCTCGGCTTCCCATCTGCAAATCGTAGCGTATGACTGCTGACCATTTATGGCGTTTCCAGCCAGCATTACCATGGCCGCCGAGCATTCCTGAGTCTCGGTG
Source organism: Candidatus Bathyarchaeia archaeon (assembly GCA_035935655.1). Lineage (NCBI taxonomy): Archaea > Thermoproteati > Candidatus Bathyarchaeota > Bathyarchaeia (SeqCode) > Bathyarchaeia archaeon. Next base: position 51,815 of record DASYWW010000011.1, on the reverse strand, counting down.
TTGACCTGAACGTCCCCACCCGTGACATCTAGAGCCTCTTAGCTTCCGTGTTTTTCTCTTTGCTGTAGTCATGGCCGGGGGTTCACATGTGTGATCTTTTGGCTGCTAGATCATGCTCTAGTCTGAGCGTTTGTGGGGACCGGTCGCGGCGGAATTAAACGTTTTTCCAGTATCGTCAGGAAAACGTGACTTGGGTACACCGGGGAAAGCCAATTAGGGCCTTGCATTTGTTCCCTTGCGATGCGGGAAGAGACTTGGTATGCGGGAGTTGCCAAGCCAGGTCAAAGAGACCCTTCGTTCAAGGGTCGTGGAAGCGCAGGCCTGAGGCGCCTGTCCCGTAGGGGTTCGTGGGTTCGAATCCCACCTCCCGCACCAACAAAGACTAGCACCTTGCAGCATCTCACTGCTTCTAGCTTTCCTCTCGCCCGCTTTGGCACACGGGGACTCTGCAAAAGTTATAAGAAATTGCTTTCCGGATCCTCGTTCTGTCTGGGCTGGATTCTGGGCTGGTTTTTCGAGAGGGGTTCGTCATCGGCTTGTCCAGGGTTTCTTGATCCCCGTGGAATCCCCTAGGGATAAGCGTGGAATTGTACGTTCTGAAAATCGCCTGCTTGAAATCGAGATCAGGGCTGTTTATCAGCTTGTCTCGGCTGGTAAGCCCGAAAGTTGCGGATTTTGTTCTTGGTCTTAGGTCTCCGATCTCTTGGCGGGCTCAGCGAAGGTTGGTACATGTAGCCGGGCGGAGGTTTTTGTTCCGGTTTCTTTTCGAAGACTTCTTTCTTTATGACGAACATTTCATTCTCCATGGACTCAAGGCTGATACTTCTCAGAATCGCGTCCTTGTACCAGATCAGCTGACCTGCCCGACGGGTCCACCTAATCCTCTTCGCCAGCCGGAGCGCGCTTGGATTTCGCCATTCTTGTAGCTTCGTCAATCATCTCCCTCAACGCGTCGATCATACTATGCCTCTCGGACTGACGCCACTTATCAATGGATACGGATCTTTCTCAACATCATAAGGAGCATCCGACATTTCCCAGAAAGCCTAGGAAATGAATCCTCTCAACAAGTATATTCAAAAGAGAGTAGCACGAAGATCCGAGCCGAAACAGGCATGCAACAAACTGACCATAGGACTTGGCTCGCCCTGACTGTTAGATTGGCGCCGGGAGTGGGATTTGAACCCACGCGGCCCGTAAGGACCACAGGCTGACAGGAGCCTATTTTTCCAGGCCTAGGCCCACGTTTCTCGATGTGGACTGCCCTGTACCAGGCTCAGGAATCCCGGCCCAGTCTTGCCCTTTGACACTGGGACTATTTTCCCCTTTGGACAGATAGAAGAAGACATGCGAGAGATTAGTCGTTCGAGAAGTAGGAAATAGAGTGGCGGTGGGTGCGGGCCAGCCGTCAACCCTTAACGGGCGAATGGCAGTGTCCGCATCCGGGGGACGCCACCCTTGAATCGGCCAAGTCGTGAGATGCGATTCTAAGTCTCGCGTAACCAGCTAATACATAGGGTAGTTACTACCAGGTATTTCCTCTTGCAGGCACGATTTTAAGTGGGCAAGCAGACAATCACTGGACAGTCATGGAACGCTGCGCCGTCTGCGGGGCGGAAGAATTCATCCCCTATGTGTGCAGATACTGTGGCCGGACACATTGCGTGTACCATCGACTCCCTGAAAATCACGAATGCCCCAATATCAACCAGGCCAGGGCGCCAAAACCAATCATTCGAGTCGAACGCCGCTCAACCGGGGCAAACCTGAGACTTATCAGAGCGCCAAAGCTATCATCAATCTCAAGCCGGGAACTCTATGCTCTCGGCGCAGCTCTCTTAGTTCTAGGTCTCAGCTTCTCAATGAGATACGTGTTCAGCGGCCTAAGACCACTGGAAGTACTGGAAGTCTTCCTGTTAACACTCCTAGTGATCGGAACAGGATTCCTCGGGCACGAGCTGGCTCACAAGTTCAGCGCCCAACGCTATGGATGCTGGGCAGAATTCAAACTCTGGACTGTAGGCGCAATCATGGCTCTACTGTTCGCAGTTATCTCCCAGGGCACCTTCATCTTCGCAGCCCCCGGAGCCGTATACATCGCCTCACGCTCCAGCTATTTCGGCGAAGGAATCGATCGAAAGGCCAACGGAGTAATCTCGCTCGTTGGGCCAATGGCCAACATAGCAGCCGCCGCGATCTTCGGCATCGCTCTCGCGGCCTCCACTGCTTTCGGCTTTGGGGACCTGGTGATCGGCCATAGTTTTCATTTCCTTAGAACGGGGGCGCAGATCAACATCTGGCTTGGAGCGTTCAACATGATCCCCTTCTTCATCCTGGATGGACAGAAGGTCTTCACATGGGACCGCAAGATCTGGGCGGCTGTCGCAATCCCGCTCTGGGCACTAGTCGCTATTTCCGTACTATTCTTCGCCTGAGCTGCTACCCCATCTCAGAGCACTCTGTCCGAAGAACCGATACTCTTGGCCACACTTTGAGCACACAACCTCATTCTCCTGATCCGGAATAACCTCGACCGTAATCTCGTCTCCACAATTGCAGACGAAGCTAACCTTATTCGTGCTCGCACTTGTCAATTGAACTGGCTTACCACGACACGACTATGCTTCGGTTTCCAGAGCTTGGGATACGTCTCAGTCGGCATGATCACCCTCACGGTCTTCGCAGCGAGTCCACGTTCGTCCTTCATCATCTGCTCCGTACCCATGAGCGCTCTTGACAATGCAACGAGTTCTCCTTTGAGCGTGAAAAGCGCGATCGAAGTCTTAGGACGGATTCCTTCGCTCAGCTTGACAATTCCGGGAACAGCGAGGTCAGCACCGTGACATATCGAGCTGACCGCAGAGTCGCGAATGTAGATTCGTGGAACATAGTCGAACGCTGCCTCCATTGGTCTCACGATCTGCCGGACCATCCCTTCTCTGTCGTCAGGAGAAGCCTGAGAAAGTTTGAGGACATCATATAGCGAGTGAATGTCCTGTTCCGTGAAGGATCCGGATCGTGTTCTTCGGAGTTCTCGCATGTGTGCGCCTACTTCGAGAACCTCCCCGACATCGTAGACCAGTTTACGGATGTAGGTTCCAGCTTGGCAAGCAACTCGGAAGAGAACTTGTCTTCCGTCAATCTCCACATCATCAATAGAGTAGATTGTTCTTTTCCGGACTTCTCTCTTGACCGCGGCCCTCACAGGCGGTTTCTGGAATATGTCGCCAACAAACTCGTTCAATACTCCGCGGATTTTGGTCTGGTCAACGTCGCCGTGTAGGGTCATGACGCAGACATACTCCTTCCCGGTCAGAAGGAATGCCTGAATCGTCTTGGTAGCGTCTTCTAGAGCTAGCGGCAGAACACCCGTGACCATTGGATTACTCCGGTCCTAAGGAGGACCTCTAGAGTTCCGCCGTGGCCAGCGTGATGCAACCGCAGGAGACGTTTGACCCAAGCGACGACTTCGTGGCTTGATGGACCTGAGGGTTTGTCCAGGTTGATCAAGCCGAACCGAATGTGCTGCTCAATCGTCCTTTTCTCTGGCGGACAACCTAAAGCAGGATCTGTCTCATCATCGATTTTGACGAGCAGTTTCAGCGACCTATTCCAGGGAGCCTGTTGCGCCAACCGATTTTTTCTCCACCAGACAAGGGGCGGTTTCTGGTTCTTAAACTATCATAGTCAGCACCGGTCTGTTGCGACAAGTAACGTCGGGATCGGGCGATCTAAGGATGGGGTTGGGGCTACGCGGCTACGCTGATTTCTTTGATAGTAACTATTTCCTTCAGGTAGTTTGTCTTTTTCGCCTTTTCGGCCACTTTGGCGACATCCTCGTCAGCTGCGCCCTTCTTGATCTCGATAGTCTCCGCGGTCGGCTCTACATGTTTAACGTTGGTTCGACGGCGACGGACACCGTTAACCTTCTTGGGCCCAGTTATCAGAACAAAGTTCTTGTCGATGACATCGACTATGACGCATTTGCGGCCGGCCTCTCTTCCATTGAGTTTGACGCAGACACGTCCGACTTCGATTGTTGGCACAGTCTCACTTCTGGGGGCTTCGTCAAGCGCCGATAGAATACGTCATTTAAGGTTTCGTCGTTGTGCGCACTCTCTAGTGCCGAGCCAAATCATGTTCTATCGAAAAATTTGTTCCGGAATCTGTCTAGTGCTTGAGCGTTGGACGCGATCTTGCGACTATCTCTCTTGCGGCCATAACCTGCCGCGGATACTCCTTTCCTCTTCCCGAGAGTCTCTTGTCAGCTTTGTGAGCCTCAAGCTTTGATGTGATATAGTTGACGGCCTTGTGAATGTCGAATTGTTTGCAGCTGAAAATATCCATGAAAGCGTGCTTGTTGTCTGGGAAAGTGTGAATGCTGATGTGGCTCTCGGCGATGATCACAAAGCCACTGATGCCCCACTCGGTGGGATTTCCTTTCGGTTTGTATACGAACACGTATGGCGCTGTGATCTTGTGCATGTCGATAACATCCGGTAGGTCATCTAGGAGATTGTAAATGTAAGAAAGGTCGGAGAGCTTTTCAGGATTACACTCCGACAAATCCAGTGTAAGATGGGGTCCGAACATTTCTGGAGTTGATTTCTCTTTTTGCGAATTTTTTTCGGATGAATGGCCAACAAGGCGCGTGGCGTATTTAAGAATTGTTTACACATCACCCGAGTTCGTCGGTAAATTTTTCCGGTGAGAAAAAAATCCGCTGTCGTAGAAAAATTTCGTTGGACGAACTTTTTCACCGGAGAAAAAAGTTTGCAACCAAAACTCAGAGTTAGAATTGAGCGACCGAGATGAGCCGACGAGATCTAAAAATGGAAAAGACACAAACCTGCTAAGTGCTTGTTTCGTGAGGCGCAAAGCTATCGCAAAGTCGAAACGTTAAATTAAGCGATGAGGTAGGCTTCCTCTTCCTCGTGTAAGTGCCATGTCGAGAGAGTTTAGGCTCATCCTTCGCGTCCTTGGAGCGGATGTGGATGGAACCAAGAAGGTGCCGTTCGGACTGAGCCGGATACGAGGAGTTGGGCCAAACTTCGCCCAAGCTGTCGTGAAAGTAGCCCGGATCAGCCCTGAGGCGAGGATAGGAAGTCTCTCCGAGTCGGAAATTGCAAAGCTAGAGGACATCATCAAGGATCCTGCAAAGCACGGAATACCCTCACGATTGTTCAACCGCAGAAAGGATATCGAAAGTGGACGAGACATGCACCTTGTCGGGCCGGATCTCGCGCTCAGGAACAAGGCGGACATCGATCTGATGAAGGATATCAAGAGCTGGAAAGGAATCAGACACTCTTTGGGTCTCAAAGTGAGAGGCCAGCGAACAAGAACCACTGGCCGTTCAGGAAAAGCTGTGGGAGTCAAGAAGAAGGTACTCATGGAAGCAGCACGTGCTGCGGCTTCGGGGAAAAAGGAAGAGAAGAAGGAATAGTGCTTGGGGGACCCTAGAAAGCCGCGAAAGACATACGAGACTCCTCGTCATCCTTGGCGGAAGGAGCAGCTTGAAGCGGAGCTCCATCTCCTTGGGGAGTATGGCCTCAGAAACAAGCGGGAGCTTAGACGTCATGAGACGATGCTATCGAAGATCCGCGGCATCGCAAGAACTCTCCTCGGTGCCGCAGAAGAACAGAAGTCCCAGATTGAGAGTCCATACCTCAAGCGTCTCGCACGACTCGGAATCCTGCCCGAATCTGCTAGCGTTGACAACATTCTCGATCTCAACGTCAAGGACCTGATGGAGAGACGCCTGCAGACAATCGTATTCCGGTCCGGACTGGCAAAAAGTATTCACCAGGCACGCCAGTTTGTCAGCCACGGACACATTAGCATCGCAAACGAGATCGTGTCAGTGCCAAGCTACCTTGTCAAGCGCGACGAAGAATCAAGAATCGCCTTCGACCAGAGAAGCCCACTAACAAATTCGCAGCACCCCGCTCGCGCCGCACCTGGAGGTAAGAGGCTTGCTAGAGTTATAGAAGAGGCCCCGGTTGCGGCAGCACCGACAATGCCAGTGATCCCGGTGGTTTCGCCAGAGATCAAGGAAGAGGTTCAGGCGGAGCAACCTCTCGAACTGGTCGAGCCGGACGAAGAGCTCGCGGCTGAGCCGGAACCCGAGAAAAAGTAACAAGCCACTTAAACCTAACACGTGCCAACCCGACACCTAGACACTGTATGGTCCTCTCAGCGGGCGCAATTCTAGTTGCGGGAGGCTTGTGCGCCTGCGCACCTCTCTTCAAACGCGTCTCACAATCGCTCGGACGCGCATTGACCGTACTCGGGTTCCTTGTCGGCATAGTCGTGCTGATAGTCTCGGTAGACTACGCCCTAGGGTTCAACTTTCTTTCAGGTGCAATTTCTGACGCGATAGCGGCGACGAGTTCCCCCTACCTGAAGTATTTCTTGCCAGCCATGATCCTTCTCGGGATCTTACTCATATCACGCCCCATTCGAAACGTTCGCTGGGCTTCCATCATCTCCCTCGCCCTAGGGTTGCTCATATCGTATTTTCTAAGAACGCTCGTACCATCCTTATTCACGAGCTCCACTGTTCTCGTGATCGTCTTCCTTATCGCAACTCTCGCAATCTACACATTGCTCAGGTTCGTTGAAGACCTCTTTGACTTCATAGGCTCAGTGCTGGCCTTCCCACCGATCGCTATCGCGATCGGCCTGGTCAACATATACTTCGGAATCCTCTTCTTCTCCATCTAGAGACTAGAAGGCCAACCTGTGCCGCGAAGGCTCCAGTCGGAGCTTTTTCGTGGTCTTTCCGGTTTTTCGGGCTCATTTTCTCGTCAGCTTTAAATAAAGTCCGGACCGCTTGCCCGGGACACCTTCACCTTGGAAGCATGATAGCTAGATGGACATCAAACTCCTAAGCAAAGAACAAGAGACTCTCCGCTTCGTGCTTTCGGATGTATCACCTGCGTTCGCTAACGCGCTGCGCCGGATAATGATCTCGGAGATCCCGGTGATGGCAATCGATGATGTCATGATTCTAGAAAACAACTCCGTCATGTACGATGAGATTCTCGCGCACCGACTAGGACTCGTCCCCGTCACAACCGATGGGTCTTACAACTTGCCCGAGGAATGCACCTGCAAGAGCGAGTTGGGCTGCGAGAAATGCCGAGCATCATTCTCGATGGAGATAGAAGCATCTGAACCAATTGAGGTTGTATATTCTTCGCAACTCAAACCTGAGAACCCGGAAGTCAAGCCGGTCTCAGATAAGATTCCGATCGTGAAACTCACACAGGGCCAGAGGATCAAGCTCGAAGCATATGCTCGACTTGGCAGAGGAAACGTTCACGCGAAATGGCAATCTGTCTCAGCCGCTACCTACAGCTATGACGAGAAGGCCCGGACCTTCACGTTCCTAGTCGAGTCGACTGGGACTATGCCTCCCGAAAAGATTGTCCTTGAGGCCGCACGGATTATCAACGCGAAATCTCTCGGCTTCGGAGAAGGACTTGGAGGAATGATGGAAAGTTGAAGAAACTAGTTGCGTCTCTCTCACCGGAAGAAGAGGTCGTTGACGCGTCAAATCTGATCCTAGGAAGAATGGCGAGTTATGTCGCGAAGCAAGCCCTCGAAGGGAAGAAGATGGTCGTGCTCAACGCTGAACGCGCTATTATCTCCGGGACAAGAGCAAGAGTTGTCGCTCGAGCGAAGACGAAATTGAAAACCCGAACTCTTGGCAACCAGGAAAAAGCCCCAACTCATCCCAGAAGACCTGACAACTATGTCCGGAGGGTCATCAGGGGAATGCTCCCCTGGAAGAAGACTCACGGAAAAGACGCATTTCACAGAATCATCGTCTACATCGGCGTTCCAAAAGAATACGAGGGAAAAACCTACAACACTGTGTCTCACGCGAACGCGTCCAAGCTCAGAGTTCCCTTCATCACCGTTGCTCAGCTAGCCGAAGAGATTGGGGGCATTCCCGCCTGAGTGAGAAAAAGAAACCTGTTCTCGAAACGGGAAAGCGAAAGACCGCAATCGCCCGCGCTGTCGTGAAACCTGGAAAAGGTCGAATCTACTTTAACGATCATTCACTCGACTACGTTAGTCCCGAGGTCGTCCGTATGAAGATCCTAGAGCCATTGATCATCGCTGGGGACCGAGCCAGAGGAGTGGACATCCGCGTATCCGTTAATGGCGGAGGTTTCATGGGCCAAGCCGAAGCGGCCAGAATCGCGATCGCAAGATCACTTGCCACATGGACCAAGAGCAGCGAGCTAAGAAAGAACTTCATCGCCTTCGACAGAGTGATGTTAGCTGGGGATCAACGAGTAACAGAACCCAAGAAATTCGGCGGGCCAAGCGCACGACGAAGAAAACAGAAATCGTACAGGTAAGAATGAAATGATCATCCCGGTAAGATGCTTCACTTGCGGCAAGCTGATAGCTGACAAGTGGGAAACGTTCAGCCTGCGCGTTAGAGCTGGGGACCGACCCATCAAGGTACTTGACGAGCTGGGAATTCGAAGATACTGCTGTCGAAGAATGCTCATAACGCACGTCGAAATTATCGACGAGTTCCTAAAGTACCCCCAAGTCTCCGCCAAGAAACGAGCAGAGATTATCTAGACGAGGAACCATGTTGGAAAGCCAAGACATCGAGGATAGAGAAGCAATACCGAGAGCGGAAAACCTCCTCCTATCTCTCGAAGAACTCTTAGCCGCTGGCCTCCACATTGGCACACGAATCAAGACTGTGGATATGGAAAGGTACATTTTCCGAGTTCGCCCCGATGGGCTATTCATTCTCAACATCGGCGATACCAACGAGAAGATCAGGATCGCCGCCCGATTCATGGGCCGATTCGACCCTGGCAGAGTGCTGGCCGTGTCATCCCGACTCTACGGTAAGACCCCTGTGGAAAAGTTCGCAGAGGTCACGAGGACGGTTCCAATAGTTGGCAGATTCATGCCAGGACTAATATCCAATCCTCTCCAACCCCACCATGCAGAACCGCAAGTCATTCTGGTAACCGATCCAAGAGCCGATTGGCAAGCAATCAAGGAGGCTACTTCTGTAGGTGTCCCCGTCATTGCCCTATGCGACACCGACAACGTTTTTGCTGGTGTTGATTTCGTGATTCCTGTAAACAACAAGGGAAGGAGGGCGTTGGCTGTCGTCTACTGGCTCCTCGCTAGACAGGTGCTTCGAGAAAGAGGAGAGCTCCCAGCAGACGGAACAATTCCACAGACGGTGGACGATTTTGAAACGAAGCTTGCCGCCATGCCGATGGGACGAGCTGGAGAGGCGTGAGAACACGCCCGCCCGCACACGCAGGCACTTTCTATTCTGACACCGAAGGCGCGCTTCGAACCCAGATTCACAACTGCTTCTTGCATCCTCTCGGACCAAGATCGGTCCCATCCGTTCCCGGAACACATGACGATCAGCTCGTGGCAATAGTTGTGCCTCATGCAGGATACGATTATTCCGGGCCAGTCGCTGCGAACAGCTACTACCAATTAGCCTCGTCAGGACTGAGAGAGTCGGTGATAATCGTAGGACCAAATCATACTGGTTATGGAAGCGGTGTCTCAACAATGACGGATGGGCAATGGGCAACCCCGCTTGGTGACGTTCCCTTAGACAAATCATTGGCTTCCTCAATCACGAAATTTTCTGGCTTAGTCGATGTGGAAGAGGAAGCACACAAAAGGGAGCACTCGATAGAGGTCCAACTTCCCTTCCTACAATTCATCTACCCTAGACGGTTCCAATTCGTACCGATCTGCATGATGCTCCAAGATCTCGAGACGAGCATAGAGATAGGCGACGCAATCGCGAAAGCGTCAGCGGGAACGGGAGCGATGCTTATCGCTTCATCCGACTGGACCCACTACGAATCCCAAGAATCGGCGAAAAAAAAAGACATGGAAGCGATCCAAACTGTGCTCGAAATGGAGGAGAGAAAATTCCATGACACGATCGAAGAAAACCAAGTCTCAGCCTGTGGATACGGCCCTGTCACCGCAGTCATCCACGCCTCAAAGATTTTGGGCGCGAGGCACGTCAAGTTGCTATCATACCAGACGAGTGGAGACACGGCTGGGGACAAGCGTTCAGTAGTCGGTTACGCGGCGATCGCATTTACGAAGTGAGCTCATCCTCGCCATCGATTTCACGAGCGACCGTTTCGTCCAGCGCGCCTGGAAAGATTATCCTGACGGGAGAACAGTTCGTTGTCCTCGGCGCTCCTGCCGTTGCCATGGCTGTCGATCTTTACTCAAAAATAGAGGTGCGGCCCTCTCAGAATGGCCAGATTGAAGTAAACGCTGACATCCCACTTCATTTAGTCGGGGACGCTGGCAGTAGGTCATCGGTTGCGGAGAATCAAGAGCTTCTAGAACCGCTGCGCCTGGCAGCGAGTGCGACGCTCGACCACTTGGTGGCGAAAGACAGAAGTGTCCACATAGATGCAGACTGTCAGATTCCGATCGGCGCGGGCCTGGGGTCGTCTGCCTCTACTACAGTTGCAACCATCTCTGCAGTAGCGAAATCAAGAGGCAGGCGCCTCGACCGGCGAGAAATTTTCGAGCTTGCTTTCATTCCAGAGAACTATCTTCATGGTCATCCCTCGGGGGTAGACCAGGCAACTTGCACTTATGGAGGAATTATCGAGTTCAGAAAGCCTTCGAAGATCAAAGCTGTCAACGTCAAGCGCCCGCCATTGATTCTTGTTTGCGACTCAGGCGTCCACAGGTCCACCAAGGCCTTGGTAGGGTCGGTAGTCAAGAGATCCCGAGAACAAACAGCAATGTTTCAAAAACATCTAGACGAGATCACTACAATATCGAATGACGTGGTCAAGACTCTAGGCAAGGAGGATGACGACGAGCTGGGGTCCTTGATGAATAGAAACCACGAATTGCTTCGCCAGATTGGCGTCTCAACTCTTAAGCTCGATAGACTTGTCGTTACCGCCAGGAAAGCTGGAGCTCTTGGAGCGAAACTCACGGGAGCAGGAGGTGGCGGTTGCATAATCGTCCTATGCAACGACAAAAAAGCTCGATCGAATATTGCTAGGCGCTTGCGGAGGATAGGAGGAACAATTTACAACGTCTCTCTTGACTTAGGAGGAGTCGGTTAGTCCCTGATTGTCTCCGGTTCGGAAAGGCAGAAAAAGAGCGTTTCCTACCTCGCCTAATGGAGGACGAAAATGCCTGAAATGATTGTTCTAGTCGATGAGAAAGACAATCCGATCGGATACGAAGAAAAACTGAGTGCTCATCGTGATGGCGGGAAACTGCATAGAGCCTTTTCCATCTTCATCTTCAACTCCAAGAACGAGGCTCTTCTCCAGCTCCGATCAAAGGCAAAGCATCACTTTCAAAGCCTCTGGAGCAACCCATGTTGCAGCCATCCGACAAAAGGCGAGACGCTGGAGGCTGCTGTTCATAGAAAGTTGAAGCAAGAGTTAGGCTTTGATGCTCCATTGAAGGAAACTTTCAGTTTTGTGTACAAGGCGACTGATCCGAAGAGCGGCTTGACAGAACACGAGTTTGACCATGTCTTCGTCGGGCAATATGATAGAGACCCCAAACCGAATCCTGAAGAGGTAGACGATTGGAAGTGGATTACCCTCGCCGAGCTGCAGAAGGACTTGGACAAGAATCCGGCGAAATATACCCCTTGGTTTCCGATCGCGTTTAACAAACTGAGAAAGGAATACCCCGGTCTTGCGGATGCCCGGGTTAAGAAGAGCTAGATTGTGGAAGACTTGGAAACGTCTGTTCTGAAAAGAAGCTCAACAAATGCCTCATTCTACAAGCTTCCTTTGGAGGAGAGACTCAGAATTGTCAGAGAGTTCGCAGGTCTAACCTCTGAAGAGGCTCAGACTCTAGCTAATGGAACAATACCGAGCGCAACTGCTCAAAGAATGATCGAGAACGTCATCAGCGTGTTTCCTATTCCGCTAGGAATTGCTACGAACTTCCTGATAAACGGCAAAGACTACCTCGTACCTATGGCAATAGAAGAGCCATCCGTAGTCGCAGCGGCAAGCAACGCAGCCAAGATGGCACGACCAACAGGCGGCTTCACAGCGACTAGTACAGAGCCTGTAATGATCAGTCAGATCCAGATCGTGAAATGTCCGTCACCGAAAGATGCTGAAAAGACAATTCTCTCCGCAAGAAAGGAGATCCTTGAGAAAGCCAACCAACAGGACCCGACCCTAGTGTCGATGGGAGGAGGGGCAAAGGACCTCCGCGTTAGAATTCTACCAAGCCAAGTCGGAACATTGGTCATTGCAGAACTCCTGGTCGACTGCCGCGACGCCATGGGCGCCAATGTCGTCAACACTATGGCTGAAGCCGTGGCACCAATGCTTGAAAAAATCTCAAAGGGTCAAGCCCGACTGCGAATCATCTCAAACCTTGCGGACAGAAGAATCGCAAAGGCAACAACAATCGTTTCCAAGGAAGCCCTGGGGGGCGAGGACATCGTTGACGGGATTGTGGAAGCGTACGCATTTGCTGCCGCCGACCCGTACAGATGTGCAACGCATAACAAGGGAGTGATGAACGGCGTGACCGCCGTGTGCCTCGCCACCGGGAATGACACTCGGGCGATAGAGGCAGGGGCGCATTCATATGCAGCGAGATCTGGACATTACTCGCCTCTAACAACCTGGAAGAAAGACTCCAAAGGAAACCTCGTCGGAGCAATCGAGATTCCCGCTGCCGTCGGAATAATCGGCGGAGTCACCGCCGTACATCCCATGGCGAAGATATCCTTGAAAATTCTTGGCGTGAAGACAGCTCGCGGGCTAGGGGAGGTCATGGCCTCCGTGGGCTTGGCCCAGAACATGGCTGCGCTACGAGCCCTGGCAGCGGAGGGGATTCAGAAAGGACATATGTCTCTTCACGCCAGAAATATTGCCGCTATGGCCGGAGCTCAAGGAGATCTAATAGATCTAGTAGCGGACAAGATGGTCGCTGAGCGGAAAGTCCGACTTGACAGGGGCAGAGAGATCTTGTTGGAAATGTCAAAGTCAAAGGAGAGCGGCACCGCCCAGAAGAAAGCCCACAAGGCCTAACAGCATCCACAGCAGAACTTGACCCTTGACTTTCCGAATGTTCTCCGGTGTCTGATTGCCTACCAACCTGTAAGCTGAATACAGAAAGCCAGCATCAGTGATTATGATTGGAGGAAAGTATAGCCAGGAAATTTTCTCAAGAAACGGCGAGAGGAAACTGAGGAGGACCGCGACAACAAATAATCCTGCAGAGGCGAACGCCGCGGCCCCGGGTCCCCTGACCACTGCTAGGGTTCTGACCTGGCGGAGGCTGTCACCTTTGACGTCGGATATTCCCTTGGCAATTTCTCGGCCAAAGTTTGCGAGAAACGCGACAACTGAAAAGATGAAGAGCAGAGGCCTGATCGAATTCACCGCAAGCCCTCCATAGAAGAAAGGCAGGGCGACGTTGAAGCTGACAACAGCATTTCCTATCAATCCGGATTTCTTTCCCCTCGTGTTATAGTAAGCCATCAGGGCAAGAGCGAGAACCGCGGTCAGAAATGTCCATACGCCGAGTAGCGCGGAGAACCCCAGCGCGCCCACGGAGAGAACTACTGCCAATGCGGCAGCTTCTCTAGTCTTTACCATCCCGGAGGGGATTGGCCGTTGCGGACTGTTCACCTTGTCAATTTCAATATCGTAGATGTCATTCGCCACCATTGTGCCCGCCATCATAAGGGAGGCGGTCAGAAATCCGAAAACGGCCTCTCGAAGGCCCGGGAGCCTGCCGATACCTATCGCTTCACCAATGACTACGGCAAGCCCGATCATTATGGTATTGGGGGGTCGTATCAGAGTCAAATACGCGTTCAAATGAGGCGAAGTTGCACGGCTAGAGGCGTTCAGAGTTCAGTCCCTCGATCATGCTCCCGCTTTGTGATTTCCACAACATTTGGCTGTTTGGAATAAGGCTAAAAAGACTCCCGGAGCCTATGCAACTGTTCGACCAGTCTTGTCAGTCAAGAAGGAACCGACGCTTCTCGATGATCTTAACCAAGCTCTTGCCGGAGAGACTTTGGCTGCTTTTCGATATCTGTACTTGAGCAAGATAGCCAGCGGAATAAGTTCTCTTCCTCTTTCGAAGCTGTTCAAGGAAATGGCTGACGGAGAATGGGACCATGCCTCAAGATTCATGGAGAGAATCATCCAGCTCGGTGGAATACCGGTATCCAAGCCGGTTGACTGGGAAAAGAAGGCTTTCTTTTCCTATTCAGAGCCGCCGCGCAGGGGAAATGACCTTAAAGCGATGATTAAGGAAAGCCTCAAACTGGAAAGATCATCACTCGAATTCTACCAGCGACTCGCCAGCAAGACTCGAGATACCGACATGGTCACTCACAAGATGGCGATGGATGCCATGGCTGACGAGGCGCGTGAAGAGCGAAAGCTCACCGCGCTGCTGGACTGACGTCGTAGCAGAAGTTGTTTAGACCCAGCCTCGGATCTGCATAGCGTCCCGGACCTTTCCGATAGCGTAGACGTACGCTCCGGTCCTCATGTCAACGTTCTGCTCCTGACTGGTCTTCCAAACCTCGGCAAATGCCTTCTTCATTATCGCTGTTAGACGATGGTCCACTTCCTCAGCAGTCCACCACAAATGCTGGAGATTCTGCACCCATTCAAGATAGCTCGTGCTCACTCCGCCAGAGTTCGCCAGAATGTCCGGGATCAACGTGACGCCTTTCTTGAAGAGTATATCATCAGCTTCAGGCGTAGTTGGTCCGTTTGCGCCTTCAGCGACTAGCTTTGCCTTTATGCTTCGAGCATTATTTTCGGTGATAACGTCTTCCAGGGCTGCCGGAACAAGTATGTCCACTTCTAATTCGAGTAGCTCTTCATTTGAAATGGTCTCGGACCCGGGCAGATTCGCCATGCTCGGATTCTTCTTCTTGTAAGCTGCGACTTCGTTGAACCAGAGACCGGTTTTCTTGAAAATTCCACCTTTCGAGTCTGAGACTGCGACGACTTTGACTCCGGCCTCTTCAAGGAACATGTGGGCGAAGGATCCTACGTTTCCCCAACCTTGGATCGCACAAGTCGCTTTCTTCAGGTCAAGTTTGAGGTGTCTCGCCGCCTCCTCAATGGTAACAGCGACGCCCTTTCCAGTGGCTGAATCTCTTCCAAGAGAGCCTCCGATAATAATCGGCTTACCGGTCACGACCGCATTAGCGTTATTCCGATCGGTCTTGCTGTACTCATCCATGAACCAGGCCATCGTTTGAGAATCAGTGTAGACATCAGGGGCAGGTATGTCTCGGAACGGCCCCACGATCTCGCTGATTAATGAAAAGAATGTTCTTGAAAGCCTCTCGAGTTCGTGCTTGGACAAGAGTTTTGGATTAACTGTAACGCCTCCCTTCGCGCCCCCGAATGGGATACCTGCGACCGCGCACTTCCATGTCATCCACATGGACAGCGCCTTTACTTCTTCGATGGTTACGTTAGGGTGGTATCGGATTCCGCCCTTGTAGGGTCCCAGCGCGTTGTTGTGCTGGCTTCTGAATCCTTGGTAAAGGAGAATTCTTCCATCGTCCATTTTGACGGGGAAGTTTATGCTGAGAATTCTTCTAGGCTTTCGAAGAATCTCCTGAACGTTTTGATCAAGCTTCATCAGATCGGCCGCACGCTGGAACTGTTCAACGGCAATGTCGTACTGGGTTTTGTGCATGCCGAGGCTCGACGGGGCGGCTTCGTGCTTAGAAGTGGTCTCTAGCAATCAGTGTGCCTTCGAATCGAACAAGCGGCGAGAAACTTCCCATTTAGACCTTTCTTCAGAATTCAGGGAAATTCATGGTTCCAGTTTTTTTCTTGAGCAGAAAGGATTGGGAACATTGGACAAGCCTTTTTATAAAGAAACGGTGGGTTTGCTCTCTCCGTTTCGAGAAAGGAGTTTGAACTAAGACAATGTCGTCCGGAAAACCCCATCTCAACCTGATAGTAATGGGCCATGTCGACCACGGAAAGAGTACGCTAACAGGTCACCTTCTGTTCGACGCAGGATACATTGACCAGAAAACTATTGAGCAATACGCGAAGGAATCTGAAAAGACAGGTGCAGGTGATACTTTCAAGTACGCCTGGGTCCTGGACACGATCAAAGAGGAGAGGGAGAGAGGAGTTACCATCGATCTCTCTTTCCAAAAGTTCGAGACGCCGAAGAATTTCTACACTATTATAGACGCGCCCGGACACCGGGACTTCATCAAGAATATGATCACTGGTGCAAGCCAGGCAGACGTCGCAATTCTCGTCATTTCCGCTAAGAAAGGTGAATTCGAGGTCGCCGTCGGACCTGGCGGACAAGCAAGAGAACACGCATACCTCGCAAGAACTCTCGGGGTCAAGAACTTGGTCGTGGCAATTAACAAGATGGACGATCAGACTGTCAAGTATTCCGAGGAGCGATACAAAGAGGCGCGGAAAGAGCTCGAAGGATTGCTCAAGACTGTAGGCTTTGACATCACAAAGATCCCGTTCGTCCCGACCAGCGGATGGCTCGGCGACAACCTCTCGAAAAAGAGCACAAACACTCCATGGTACAAGGGAACCACCGTATTCGATGCCCTCAACGATTTCACACCGCCACCGAAGCCATTGGACAAGCCTCTGCGCGTTCCGATACAGGACGTGTATACCATCACCGGCGTTGGAACCGTCCCAGTGGGACGTGTCGAAACTGGTGTCGTTAGAGACGGTGACAAGGTCATCTTCAATCCTTCCGGAAAGATGGGCGAGGTAAAATCGATCGAGACCCATCATGTGCGTATGCCAAAGGCTGAGCCAGGAGACAACATCGGCTTCAACATCAGAGGAGTCGCAAAGAACGAGATCGGACGGGGAGAAGTCATGGGCCACACAGACAAGCCACCGACGATCGCGAAAGAGTTCATCGGACAGATCATCATAATCTACCACCCGACTGCCATCGCCGCAGGATATACCCCAGTGTTGCATGCACACACTGCCACAGTTGGTGTGACGTTCGAGGAACTCATCAAGAAAATTGACCCACGAACGGGCCAGGTGGTCGAGGAAAAGCCGAGCTTCCTAAAGGTCGGGGACAGCGCCTTAGTAAAGATGAAACCATTGCATAACATGGTCTTGGAAGCGTTCTCGGATATTCCAGAACTCGGAAGGTTTGCTATCCGAGATATGGGTAGCACCGTTGGGGTCGGCGTGGTCAAAGAGATCATCACGAAAGGCTAGCGCGACTACACAGCTTTTCTCCGAAGGCACCTTAGGCCTCTTTGACCGTTAGAAGATTTTCGGTCTGGTTGGACCCTTCTTCGGATCCAGTTCAAAAACAGTGATAGTGCGATGCAATGAGGTATTTGTCGTTGTAAGAACGCCCGAACTCGCGACTGAAGTTGGACGTGAGTTTACACCAAGGTTTTTAACCGCACCGGACCCGCCCTAACCCTTCGCTACAAAGGTTGAGAATGTAGGTATCTTGGGTTGGTTTCCAAAGCTAGAATACGCCTGTCCAGCACAGACCCCCAGGACATCAACACAATCTGCACCGAAATCCGCGACATCGCCGACAAAACAGGCGTGAAACTAAAAGGACCGATACCACTGCCCACCAAGAAACTCATCGTCCCATCAAGAAAATCGCCCGCAGGACAAGGAACGCACACTTTCGACAAGTGGGAAATGCGAATTCACAAACGCCTCATCGACGTAGATCCCAACGAGCGATTCTTGAAGAGACTCATGAGGATAAGAGCACCGGACGACGTTTTCATCGAGATAGAACTGCTCTAAAACGAATTATCTTCGAGTCTTTTTCACAGGTTGAACTTTGGGCTTCTTGAGCTTACGCAAGTAAATCGCGGAGCCTCCCAAGATGATTGCGGAGGAAAATCCCAAGGCGACATAAGGCGCCGAGGCCTCGACGATTATGATTCTTACGTGAGCGTTAACGGCGACTTGGCCATTAGAAGCAGTTAGTGCAACATAACGAGGCCCTGGTGTAGCGTTCCAGGCAGCGGAAACGCCGAAGCTAACCGTGTGGGAATTGTTGTTGAGCGTTAGATTCGATGGCGAGGACCCATAAATTTGAGCGGGGAACTGTAGCGGTTGGTCCTGGGTCACAGGAGAAAGTCCAAAAAATATTGTCATAGCGGCATGAGAGTTGACTTGGACGGGAACGTTTGCAGTGGTTCCTCTCTGGACAACAACATCGGATGAGGGACCTGAGAGAGAGAATGGAACAGGTATGCTAGCGTTCACGTATCCTATTTGACCCAATCCCCATGCTACAAACCAGACAAGGTTGTTTGGACCAGGCATGGCCCACCACATGAGCGGAGTGGAACTGCTTGGGATCACGTATTCTGTCAGAGCACCTGTCAAGGGGTCGTAGTGACCAACCCTGCCGGCAATATGCTCCGAGAACCAGATACTGTTCTTGGCGTCCACGAAAACAGCGTTCGGTAGCCCGTAGACACAGCTGTCCGGACAATAACCAATCGGAAACACCCGCCACGTAGATGTCGCAGGAGATGCCCCAGGATTGAGTACTCCAAACTGGTTGCTACCATGATCGGTAAACCAGACACCGCCGGAAGCATCGACCGCGACCTGAATTGGTGCAGACAGGTTGATAGATGCTGGAGGAGCATACTCGCTTACAGGCGGGAAAGCCTCTGGAATGAGACGGCCTATTTTCTTGGACCCGGCTTCGGCGAACCATATAGTATTCCCTTGAGCATTTACAGTGATCCCCTGAATTAGCGCGCCGCTGGTTGGAACCAGGTATGTCTGATTCGAAGGGCCACTAGGATCGTACATCGCAATGCTACTGTTCGTCCCGGACGAGCTCAGCATCGACATCCAGATTCGACCTCGCCTATCATTAGCGAGATATTGGATACTCTGGCCCTGAAAGGTAATCGCATTTGTCCGGATTCCAACATTAGTATCATAGAATGCCAAGGTCGAGTTCACAGTAAACCAAACTTTGCTTGAAGGATTCAATGGATCAGCGAGAATCGAGTTGACTATAGCATTTGTTAGATTAAGGACGCCTTTCGATGTTCCGTCGATAAAGAACTCTCTGATCTGCGATTTGGGCGGTGTGGCTATGCCTGCAACCCATATTGTCGTGTTCGTTGGGTAAACAATCCATGGGCTGGGGCTTGAGCTCGGGAGCTTGGGAAGAAGCGTAACGTAATGCTGAGGGCTAGACTGGAAAACAAATGTTGGCACCGCGGCACGTGGAGGCTGGCCATAGGAGGGACCGAGCAATGAGAGAACTGTGAGAATCGTGAAGAGTCCGACGATATATGCTGGTCTCATGAGAACACGGGCGGCCACTAGTTAGGTTACGTTCAGAAGGCCATTATTCATCGTGTAGTGAACTGTACACAGGCTGTATGTGCAATATATCCTAAATTGTCCAGTCTTGGTTGCCTGAAATTTCAGCGTCTGGTGGTTTCCCCCAACAAGCTCCAAACCAACAGGGGAGTAAGACGCGACTCCAAATCCGTGAGCTTGGGTATCATTATTGATCACGTTGAAAACTAGGGTATCGCACCGTTGAACACTAATAACGGGCCAGGGCCCTCCTTGTGATCCGCTCCCATTATAGCCAGTCAAATCTATCATGATTGTGAAGGAGCGAATTGCACCTGACACCCCGGAGCAAGGGGATGAGGGAGGCGTAAGCACTACCGCCAGGACCCCGCCAGTCGCTAGGAATGCCGCGGCAAGTCCCACGATTATCATCTCGCTAGTTCTCAACTACGGTCTTCACCCAGTTGATGTCACGAATCTTGGAATCAACCAGCGGAGACTCGGTAATAGAGCCATCGACAATACCTTCAAGAAGAGAATTCGGGGACTACCGACTAGCTCGAATTCGTCACAAGCCGTGGTAGGTGCCCATTGAATCCTTCCACGTCTCTTTTCTAGCCGTAAGTTATTGCGATGTTGTCTTTGACGCACGGCTGACCTTGCGGAGCAGCACAGAGCGTATTTTGTTGCCCGCCAGTCCCACCTGTTGGCGAAGCGTTCCGAGGAAACAGGTGATTTTGGTAGCTGGTATCATTAACCCCATTTACTGTCATTGTGATGTGATGCGTAGCGTCTACCTTGTTTGTGAATATCTGGGTTGAGTTAAAGATCGCATAATTGGCATTGTTCGTATGATGACCCCAGAGTAGGAACCAATCGCTCAACGTGTAATCCCGATTTTGATCCGTTTCGATGTGAAGTACTCCAGGCTCGTTATGAGTATGGATGGGTTGTGCACAAGAAGCATCGAACGTGTTAAGGGGTATCGGCAGGTTGGCGCCGTTTATCGTAATCGTCAAGTTGGGGTGCGAATGGTAGAGGCCTCCTCCGACACAGTGGCTTAGATAGTCAGGGAGCGGTACGGCGCTTGGCGCTGGGCGAAGGAAGATCACGGCCGCTATGATTATCGCAATTAGGGCAACCGCGATGGTAAGAGAGGTAATTGCTCTCTGGCGGCGTTTCCTCTTGACATCTCCTAGAATCTTCTGCTTGCGGGTCTGGGTCTGAGACATCAAGACAACACTTTTGCCTTGGATAGGGTTCGTTCGAGCAATAATATCTTTCCCGCGAATCTCGAGGGAACATCCCGGATATCTGCAACTTTTTCGTCGAGATCGGCGAGCCTTAAGGCATATTTGAGGAGGCTGATGAGGAGTTTCCGTCTGCGGGGGTACCAGAGTCAGGTCAAAGGTATCTGACCAGATGGGCGGGTCGCGCCTAGCACGCGCGCGCTACACTCAAGACCCAATACGGTGAGGACATCGATACGATTGATGTCTAAGCTAGAACGCGGGTGTGCTATCCCGTGGCGTAGGCCTTCGTGGGTTCGAATCCCACCCCCCGCACCAACTGATCGTGTAGTTATTGCGAACATGTCTTTCCGAGTAGAAACTAGGGAGACTCAGCGAGATGAGTTAGTGTGTCGGGGGCAGGGCTCGTCTTGACTTCTCTCCAAGTGACGATCATTACCGGAACGATCACACCTATCATGAACGCTAGAACAATCAGATTGCCAAAGTCTAGGGGAATGGTGTCTTGAATACCAGTTCGAAAGAGTAATCCGGCGATGATGAATATTATTCCACCGTAGAACAAACTGCGTGCCCCGGCTCTCGTGCCGAAGAGTTGGACTCGTTCCGGACCCCACCTCTTTGCGATTTGGAGGACGCCGCCAAACACCGAGCCGATTGCAAGCAACACGGTTAACGTGCCAAACCCAAATGCTGCTCCGGGAGCAAATCCGAGGTACGCGGCCGGCATTGCTGGAACAGCGACCAAATAGATGAAGGTAGTGAATAGCCCCGTGTCGACACCGAACCCAGCGATGAATCCATGGATCACGCACCAGTGCGTTGGAACTCGTCTTGAAACTCCTTTCTCGTCATAATGCGTTCCACCACGAGTACGCAGGAATCGGGTCAGTGGATGCCAAGATGGCAACTTTCCGCGAAGTATCAAGTATCCCGCGATAGACATGGCGATTCCGACAGCAACGTACACGAGAGCGTTCAGGCCTTCATCGAAGGCGAGATAACTAGCGAGTGCAAAGTAGACGAGCTGAGCCATTATCGCGCGTTGCAGTGTGAAGGCCGAGGCGAAGAATATGCCCGAGAGCATTCCCCCTCGCCCGGTAGCCGAGCCCACGGAGTAGCTGAATGTGATTGGCCAAGTGTGTTCGTCCGGAATGACACCGTGGAGCATTCCAAGCCCCAGAGAACCTAGCAGAAGAACGATCCATTCCGGGAGAAGAGTGGTCACAGCACGCGAGGGTTGTGATGGAATTATTAAGTATTTTCCGGAATTTAATAATCTTGATATAAGGGAATGGCCGAAAGTTATTAGCTGTAGAAGGTAAATTGAATGCCCATAGTTAGCGTCTCTCTTCCCATCGAACTCGTTGATTCTATGACTGCGATTCAGGAATCCCAAGGATTCGCCGGAAGATCCGACGTCGTGAGAACTGCAATCCGTCTCCTGCTCTCTGACTCAAAGGAGAAAGCGTCACTCACCGGCCGAGTAGCCGCAATTCTCGTAGTTACGCATGATGAATCGAACGAAGAGCCAATCACTCGATTGAAGCACGCCTACGATGATATCGTGCAAACACACATTCACAATAAGATAGGTCAAAACAACTGCTTCGAGCTGTTTCTCCTAGAAGGAGAAGGGAGGAAGGTCGCATCGATGACTAGTGCATTCCAGAAGGAGAAGAAGCTGAGAAGCGTAAGGCTGCTCGTAGTCTGAGTGAGAATTGACGAAACGGTCCCAGCTGATCAGTGAGAAAGAGATTCTTCAGACGCTGGACGAACCCGAGACTCTGCATCAATCTGACTTGATAATCGCAGTCGCACTCCTTCATCGACGGGAGAAGAGGAGAAGCGTTCGATCTTATCCTGAATGGAATAGCGCGGCGAAATATATCACTAGTAGACCGAACGCGATCAAAATGGCCATCTTGATGGATTCCTTTGAGCTTGCAGGTTGAGTGTTGTCGAAGAGCGGTCCCGCGAGTCGGATGAGAGCGTAGACCGAGGTGCCCGTGCCGAGAGCGTAGAAGAAGCTACTATCATAGGTGAGATAGTAACCCGTGGCTGCACCGAGAAGTGATGGAATCACGAATGTTACGCTCAGTAAGAGAAGGTCTCCTAGCCGACCAGCAGCTCCTTTTGCATGTTCTTTCGCGTAGACGCAATAGCACGCACCTATCATCATAGGTTCAAGCGCCTTGTGCAAGATGTAGGCCACCCCGCCTGAGTAACCTCCAAAAGCATCGAGCAATGACGTGCTTGACGTTAGGGCAGCGGTCCCCCCGAACGCGGCTCCCTCGCCGAGCCCATGAATTCCTAGTGCCGCGGCGACGAGCCATGGTATGACCAATCCATATTTTCCAATCGCTAGCTGGGGTGAAAGGATATTCCGATTTCGGTCAATTGTGAAGAAGAACAGCAAACCAATTGCAAATAATGCGGAAAGTGTAAGTTGACCGCCTCCCCCGGAGAAACCGGAGTTGACGTCGAGGCCCGCTGCTCCGCCAATCGTGTCCACGAAAAACCAGAGAAATACGCCGATTGCGAAGGCCGCCAGATACTTTGCTTTCAAGAAATTTCCGGCCATGACGATAATGAGTAGTCCTAGGAAGGCAGGAATCAAAGTGGCCGCGGTCCAAGGTAGGAAACTATCTGGGAACCCTAGCATGATTGCGCCATCTTAGCTACGAATGTTTCTAAGATTATTGGCTCAAGTTACGAACCAGACGAATCGTCCCCTGTTCGCGAGTTGAGCCACAACTTTCTTAATCAACGGGATTTACTGTGATCTAGTGCTAAATTCATCCTACTGTTAAGGTTCCATGCTACGTGCCTTGCCTTTCGACTTGGAAACCAGTACTGAGAGTGATGCCTATCGGAGATCATATATTACGAATCTTTTGAAAACGAGGCGTTCAAAACTAGTTTTGGCCGGCATTCTTGTTGTGATCGCTCTCACTGGTTTTTTCACTTCCGCATACACGTTTCATTGGTTCGGGCTTGGGACCGTTAGCTGCGCGAGTCATCCTACCAAAGCGCCAAACTCGGCTTACTTCGTCGTAGTAATGGCCGACGAAGGAATAAACATCGGATTCAACGGTAGCAAGTTCCATAGTGGCTCCTGGCCCGTGATGAATGTTACACTAGGAGCCAACGTTACGATTCATGTAGTGAACAATGACACAGTCGAGTCGCATGGCTTCGCGATAACCACCTACTTCAACAAGGGGCTCAAATTGGGCCCTGGCCAATGCAGCGATGTGACCTTCAACGCTAGCCTGTTGGGCTCGTATCGAGTCTACTGCTTCATCGAATGCTCAATCCATGTCCTAATGCAGAGCGGAGAGGTCAACGTCAACCCTTGATGGTCTCACGGAGGAGGTAGATTATTGACGTTTGGCACTGACGCAGTTGTCCATGTCCTGCTGGTCGCCTTCTCTGCGGTGGTTTTGCTGATTTCTTTGCTCGCCTACGCGAGCCGGAGAGATACTCGATACATGTTTCTCTCGCTCGCTTTCACCTTTCTTGCTCTAAGCCAAGTCGTGGAACTTATGGAGACCTTGTTTCTGTCAAACCAGTTGGTCTACATTCCGCTTACAGGGATACATTTATCCCACTTTCTAGATTTTCTAATGCTAACCAGTTTCAGTCTGGCTCTGTTGGTTCGAGGTGGAAAGACTCTTGGGAACACAAGTGAGCAGTAGAGTAAGAATCCGATTCATCGTCTCCATTCTCCCGGGAGTCCATCTCAGAGAACTCCAAAGACTGCTGGGCATGTCTTTCAACACTACACGGTATCATGTGGATAGACTGACCAAAACTGGCGAGATCATCCGAGTTGAAGATGGAGGTTACTCTCGACTATTTCCTTCAGGCATTGGTGAGGCAGAGAAAAGGATGTTTCCCCTCCTTCGAGGGGACACCGACCGCAAAATCCTTGAAAGCCTCGCTTCAGATTCCCTTCTTTCTAACAAGCAGCTTTGCGATATTACAGGACTGGCAAAGTCGACAGTAAGTGAGCACATAGCAGATCTAACGCGAGCAGGGATAGTCAAGCCGAGTCGAACAAGCGATCTTGGCGTATTCTACGAGCTGGAACAACCTGAACAGATCCGGTTGTTATTGAGGAACCAGAACCCGAATCTGCTGAAGAAGGCCAGTGACAGATTCATAGACCTGTGGGACTTCTAAGGCAGAAATGCCTGTGTTTGAAGATGCGCAATAGGGGACGCCTAGGTCTCATGTTCGCAGCAATCTGCGTCCTGTCCCTCTCCGCCCTGTTCCTAGAATCGCACTACGACACCAAAGGAGTGACCGGAACCAAATGGATTACTCAACAACCAAACTCCAACTCTCCCATCACAGAGTTCCAGATACCGTACGCGAACCCGGGGCCGAACGCAATCGTCTCCGGCCCGAACCACATCTTCTGGTTCGTCGAGTATAACACAGGCGAAATAGGAGAGTTCAACGAGTCATCCAAAACATTCAACCAATTTCTCATACCCGAGACAGGGGGAGCAATCCCTGCATCTCTGTCGTTGGATAGTTCAGGGAGAATCTGGTTTACCGATCAGAACAAGAACAGTCCAAGTATATGGGTCCTCAATGCAACCGCCTCGCCTCCAAAATTCAACCAATACTTGACGAAGACGCCCATGTCGACGCCAGTCTTCGTCCTCGCTGATAATGCCACTGGCGACGTATGGTTCACAGACACAACGGCGAACAACATAGGAAAAATTGATCCGATAACAGGTCAGGTCACGAAGTATCCTCTACCAACCTCGAACTCGGGCCCTGCTGAGCTTGCTCTCCAGAACGGAACGTCCTACCTATGGATAACGGAGAGTTTTGAGAATAAGGTTGCACGGTTCGATATGTCCTCCAACACATTCCAGGAATTCACACCCTCCGTCTCATTAGTTTCACCAGTCGGGATAGCCGTCGACAGGAGCGGGAACGTATGGCTCTCGGAGCACGGTGCAAGCTCAATCGCTCAACTGATTCCATCCAATTCGACCTTCAGAAAGTACCCGACGACACAGCCCTCAACATTCAAGACAACCGCCCCGGCCACCATCGCGATCGACAAGCAGGGCAGACTCTGGTTCGTCGAACACTTCGGGAACAGAGTCGGACGCCTAGACCGGGTCAGTGGGATTATGGATGAGTTCGCTATTCCCACCTCCGGGCTGGCATATTCTCTCCTAAACGCCATAGATACAAACGGCAACTTCTGGTTCACAGAATATACGGCAAACCGGATCGGGATGATCCCTTCGAATGCAATTTCCAATATGACAATTAATTCTACACTCACTCCGACCATGGTTAACGCAGGTCAAACCGTCAGCTCGCAATTATCCCTGTTGAACACCGCAACAACTGCAGTCACAGTTGGACTAAGTGTCACGAGTACTTTCACCACGTACGGTCAAACCGCGACAACTGAGGTTTCACTGTCAAATTACAGCCTCACCCTCAACCCGAACCAAGCCAAGACCGTCACCCTCAAAATCACCCCGGACAATAACTTACCATCTGGACTCTACACCGCTGGGATCGTCGCCACCAACGGGAACTCCTCAACCGTCGGATTCATCTTTCTCCAAGTACACGGTAATTTTTCATTTCTCACCCTTCTGCAAACGTACCTTCCGGCCATCGTCGTCGCGGCGGCAGTCTTGTTGCTAGCAACCGTCATGGTCAGAAGAAGGAGATTGCGATCGGGTTCTGCAACGTCGAATACTAAACTTCCGATCGGCACAGCTGTGACAATTGGTTTGATCCTCTTCGCCTTCGCAGTACAAGTAATACCGACATCAACGGCAAAGTGTATCGGCCTCCCCCCGCCTCCGCCTAACGGACAACCAGCTGGACCAGATTATGTAGGGGTAGGATTGGATATCGGATCTCTAGCCTTCTTTGTCATCGTAGCGTACCTGTTGTGGAGGGACTGGCGGCGGAAGAAAGATGCAGCAGCCAAGGCTAAGTCAGCTGATGAGCGGCTTCCGCCCTAGAGCTCAGGCTCTTGGGATGCAGACGAGGCACTGGATTCTCTGGCAAGTTTGTTGAACCATTGTACTGCTTCGAGGTATTTTCTCTGAAGATCATCTCTTCCTCTGACGAAACAGAGATTTTCCAGCTTTCTGACAGTCCTAGGAGGAAGTTCATAGTGAATGTATCGCATCTTGAAATCGTAGTGAGCTGGACAATATTTGATGCGAAGAGCCTCAACAAGAGACGCGATCACGATTGTCCGGTAGTATTCTAGCGCTTCGAGACTGTTTTCCCTGTCTATCTCCTTCTGAACAAAGTTGCCGAACATTCCAAACCGCTCCCTCAGTGCTCTGTGCCTCTTCTCCACTTTCTTGTCGAATGCGCGATGGTCTAGGTCAGGCTTTTCGATTACTCCGATCTTGTTAAAGTAAAAGACTACCTTGCCATGTATTCCAGGTTCCAAGAATTTCTCGGGGCTGGACTCTGTCAAGATGCCGAGGTCGATAAGCAGATACTCGCTCGCCCGCTTTAGGGAATAGAAGGCCTGGGTCACACCTGGCCAATTCTGGCTAACGACGTACTTTTGCTTGATCGGAGATAACGATTCGAGGGCTTTCTCGACCGCGAGAAATGTCTCAGCGATCTTCGAGTCATCAACCAACAGGTAAGCGTCGATGTCAGACCATTCGTCAACCCTCTCAAAGGCTGCAGCGCCTCCTTCCCAGAAGGCATGAACGTAGTCCAATGGTTTCAGTGTCGTGATGAGGGATTCGATGATCTCAGGCCTCGTGACCGATGAATTTTCGTCTCTCACTTGCGCTCGTTTTGAGATTCTCGTACCTTGGCGAGCAGTTTTTGTGGGGCCGCTTCTGCCTTGCAACTTGTTGGATCCCTCGGGGATGCTGGTAAGCCTTGGCCGCCTATAGCTTCGAGTACCAGATGTAACAGATGGTCCCGAGCATTGCAAAGGCCAGCGAGGGTCCCGCGAGAATCAAGATCGATCCCAATGAGTCGCCCACAGGGACTTGTGAGAAAGGAATGGGCGAAAGTTGCCGGAATGCCTGGATAGCCCACGTCATGGGGTTTGACGAGACTATCGGGGCGAGGAAGCTTGGAAACACGCTGACCGGGTAGAAGAGGGCGCTGAGAAACGACAGGTAGAGCTGGATAGCACTTCTGACAGTGACCCACATTTCTATGCTCGAAGAGAACGCCGAGATAGCCATGGAGAGGCCGACTATTCCCAGCGAGAAGAGGCCTACTATCAAGTAGGCTACCAAAGTCTTCGGAGTAAACAATATCCCGTAAAGGTAGCATATGACAAGGGTCCCAGGGAACGTAGCGATCACACTTCTGACTACTCCGCCTAGGACCCTTGAGAAGGCGAGGACCGGCCTTTGCACCGGGAGAGTCAGAAGGTACGATGTCAGGTCTTTGATGTACTTCTCCCGCCAGACATCCCTGCCGGATTGAAATGCGGCAACCATCGCCGTTATGAGATTCGAGCCAGGCGCGATGAAGAGGAAGTAGTTTGCACCTTGACCTGTAACTAGCCGGCCGAAGGTAGCGGCGGTCACAAATAGGTCGATCGCGAAATTTGCGAACATTATTGCGACAAGAAACGCGTCGGAGAAGAGAACCCGCACATCCCTCTCAATGATCAGAGGGATGAGCCTTGCATTGCTCAACCGTAGATTCCTCCTTCGAGACGCCGGAAGTAGAACACTGAGCCCAATCCGAGGAAAATGACAACGAACGCTGCTAGGCCTGCCAAGGCGGGAAGGTCAAGAGTGAACTTGACGAGTGACATACGAGCAGTATCAGCAGCAAACGAAACCGGTGAGAAGGGGGCGAATAACGAAACATAGAACGGCATGAAAGCGATAGGGTAGAGAGCCGTACTTCCCCTTGACACCGCGAGTTCCAGAAGTGCGAGAACGACGTCGAATCTGTTGGCGCTCTTCACGCTCACAGCCACGGTTATCGACATACCAGTAACGCCAAAAGCCAAGAGGAATAGAGCGAGAAGAGCTGTAAGAATGGATAGCGGTTGAATGAACCCCCAGACGAAAGCGACGATTAGGAACATAGGTATAGTGTAGATTATTGCTCTCATTGCTCCGCCGAGAGCTCGTCCAATGATGAACTGGCGTCTGGGTATAGGAAGCGTCAGCAGATAATCGAGTACGCCTTCCTCTGCTTCTTCGAATATGTCATAGCCGATAACAAACGAGATCGAAGCGATCGTGGCTACCACACTTCCAACGGCGTAGTATTCGAAGAAATTGAGCCCTGGAATATGGATGAGGCCGCTAATCAGGAATGCGAAGACAAAGAGCTGTATGATGAAAGCTAGGGCTCTGGTTATAATGATCCAAGGAGTACGGAACAGGACTGACACATCTCTAAGAGCCATCTGAAGAATAAGACGAGTAGGCGATTTCGCGGCTACGGTCGTCTTATTCAAGACGTTGCCCGGTGTAGGTGAGGAAGACATCCTCCAGACTAACCTCCTTCAGCTTGACGCTTTCGATCTTGAACCCTTGAGTGCTTAGAGTATCAACTATCTTCGGCAGAAGAAGTGTGCCCGAATTGAGGAAGACTAAAATCTTGTTGTCCTGTTTCTTGACATCATGGACCTCTGGGAACTTGGTCAACATATCAGGCCTGAATTCGTGCCCATCGTTTAGAGTGAGCTCTAGCACTTCTCCGCCCTTTACGGTTCCCTTCAATTGTTCTGGGGTTTCGCTCGCAACCAGTTTGCCCTTGTTGACTATCGCAACTCTCTCGGAGAGCCGTTCAGCCTCGTCCATCATATTCGTGGCGACGATGACGGTAGATCCCTCGTCTCTCAACTGGCGGATCATCTTCCAGACCAGCAACCTGCTCGGAACATCGAGAAAGGCGGTGGGCTCGTCGAACACCGCAATGCTCGGCCGCTGAACCAGGATCTTTGCATCCTCAATCTTCTTCTTCATACCTCCGCTCATCAGCCACGTCCGTTTCTTCCGCGAGTCCCACAGGTCCAGCGCTTTCAGGACGTCTTCGACTCGGCGTCGGCGCTCGTCTTTGTCGTGGGTTGTGGTCATCTTGAGGTGCCAGTTCAGTACCTCGAACCCGCTCAGGATCCCGTCCACTCTGGGATCCTGGAAAGCGATTCCGATGAGTCTCCTAACCTCGTTCGGATGCTTCACAACATCAAAGCCGTTGACTGTTATTGTTCCACTCGAGGGGCGGTAGACGGTTCCCATCATAAGCATGAGAGTAGTCTTCCCTGCTCCGTTCGGACCGAGAAGCCCAAGAATCTCTCCGTCCTTGATGGTGATGGAGAAGTCTTTGACAGCGTCTAGATTGCCGAAGCGTTTTCCAGCATTGTCGAAAGTTATCACGGGCAACCAACTCTAGATTGTGAAGCGTGAGGAACTCAGCAAATCGAAGAGAAGCCGAATAAAAACCCGCGACTCACCCACGCACACTTTTGAGGAAGCCCCGAGCGAGATTCGACCAAGATGGATTTCGCAAGAACAGTTCTCAGCCGTAAGATGATTCGAGCCTTCAAACCGGACCCTGTTCCGAGAGAGAAAATAGATAGGATTCTCTCCCTCGCTCAACACTATCCTAGTGCCGGGTACAGCCAAGAGGTCGCCTTCGTAGTCGTAACCGACCAAGAACAACGAAAGAGGATCCGTGAGCTCAGAGATCTGAAGAGTGACGCGCCGGTTCTATTGATACCTTGCGTCAGCGAGAAGATCGTTCATGATAGGTATCACGAGCCTGACAAGATCCGCTCGGGAGGCAAGGAAATCAACTGGCCCGTCCCGTTTTGGTATTTCGACGTCGGATGTAGCTGCATGCTGGTATTTCTCGCCGCTGCGGACGAGGGGCTTGCGGCAGCCTTCGCGGGGAATGTTGGAATCTTCAAACCAGGCATCCTGAGAAAAGAGCTAGGCATTCCAAAACACTACGAGCCCGTCGGGGTCTTATCTCTAGGTTATCCTGACCTTGCCAGTGAGGTTCCCTCGGCCTCGCTGAAACGGGGACGACGACCCTTCAAGGATTTTGTCCACCGTGAAAAATGGTGACCTCAATAATCGAATATCTTGCTCGGATTAACTTACGTCCAATTCTGCTTTTTCATAAACCTCGATTGTTGTGATGATGGGATCATAGATTCGGAACTTGCCCGTTGTTGTTGCCTGGAAGCTAGTTGACTTGGTGTCACCAGGGTGTGTGACGATTCCGTTCGGCGTGTAAGACTGGACCGCAAGGCCGTAGGATTGTGTAGAATCGTTGTTGATGAGGCGCAAGACAACCGTGTCACCTCTCTGAACGTTCATGATGGGGTATGGGAGAGGCTGATTACGACTCGCGTTGTATCCGTTCGAATTAGCAACGATTGTAAAGCAATGAGTGCGCCCAGTCGTTATGCAAGGCGTTGTCGCTGTTGATGGCAGGTAGATTGCGTAAAAATAGGCCACGACGGAGGAAGTGATCAGTAAGATTGCGACAATGATCACAACTGTCCCTTTGCTGGGTCGAAGCATGGACAGCGGCCTTTCAGATGGATCTTCCAATCCTGAACGGCCGCCAAGGGCAGTTGTGAAAGGTAAGGGTTGTGGCTCAACGTGCGAACCGATCATTACTACGCTTTCTGATACACACGGTCATTTCTGGCCACTACAGCGGGATATCTTTTGGCGGCTGACGTTGGAATAGGGAGTCGAGAATAGATCCGTGTTATGAGTTTCGAAGGTCGTAGTATAGTCGTCTGTTCGTTTTTCCCTTGTTCTCCAGCTTTAGCAGCTGGATTTGTCCGATCTCTTTGAGATGGGCTACGTGCAGTCCGCCGTCGGCTTGGCGATCGATGCCTTCTATCTCGACGATTCTAAGCTGGGCCTCGGCTGGCGGTGCGGCTTCTGCAAGTTTCACCATGTCAGGAAGCTTGAGGGCTTCTTCCCGTTTCAGAAAGTACGTCTTGACTGGGGCATCTTTTCTAATCAGCTCATTCGCTTCGGAAACATATCCCTCAATCTTGTTCCGGTCAAAGGCTTCGAGATCAAAATCCATTCTAGATCTGTCCACGTCTATTTGGTTTCCCGTTATTCGGCAGTTGGCCCTTGAATAGAACAAAGAGCTGAGAAGGTGGCCGGCAGTGTGCATCTTCATCAGGCTGTGTCTCCTCTCCCAATCAACATGTCCCGCCACTTTGTCTCCGACCTTCAGAGATGTTAGTGACTCTAGCGTGTGAACTATCTCGTCGTCGGCTTTTGTTGTCTCCTTGACCTTCGATGCGTCCAGGGTCCCGGTGTCGCAAGCTACACCGCCGCCTCGAGGATAGAATAGCGTTTGGTCTAAAACAACTGCTTGCCCTTCAATCGAAACTATCTTTGCGGCAAATTCTTTCAAGTAGGGTTCTTCCCAGTACAGTTTCCGGGTAATGTACAATCTCTCCTCAAGTCGACTAGCGTGCTGCGGAGGATCTTACGATTACTGGCTCTTTGATATTCTTAGACTGGTTGTAGACTTCTTGGGCTTCTCTGACAGTCGCGCCACGGTGCACTATCTCTCGGATCGCCTTTATCATAGGAACGGGGTGTTCCGACTGCCAGATGTTTCGTCCCATATCGACGCCGACGGCTCCTTCCTGAATTGCGTCGTAGGCGAGCTGGAATGCGTCTAGTTCTGTCTCAAGTTTTGGTCCTCCAGCAACAACCAATGGCACTGGACAGCCCTTGACGACTTTCCCGAAATCTTCGCAGTAGTATGTCTTGACAAAATGGGCTCCTAGCTCTGCGGCGATTCTACACGCTAGGGCAAGATAGCGCGCGTCCCTTTTCTCCAGTTCTTTTCCTACTGCAGTAACGGCGAGAACCGGAATGCCGTGTTCCTCGCCTTCGTTCGCAAGCTTGCCTAGGTTCGTCAGGGTTTGATGCTCGTGGGCAGACCCGACGAAGATCGAAAGAGCCATTGCAGCCACGTTAAGTCGAACGGCGTCGTGGATAGAGGTCGTGATAGCCTCGTTTGTCAGAGACTCCCCGATAATGCTAGCTCCTCCTGATACCCGTAGGACAATAGGGACATTCGATCTGGGATCGACGGAGGTCCGGAGCACCCCGCGAGTACACATTATTGCATCGGAATAAGCCAGGAGGGGCTCGATTGTCTTCCGAGGCTCCTCAAGCTTGTGAGTGGGGCCCATGAAGTAGCCATGGTCTACTGCAAGCATCACTGTTCTACCGGTCTCGGGTTTGATTATTCTTGAAAGCCGGTTTTTCATTCCCCAGTCCATTATCCCGTCAGCTCAACCGGTGAGGGATGGCAATCGGATATTACAGTTTCTCCCAAGGAGTCTGGGACGTGGAAGAAATGTCAGAGTGGTTGCGAAATCGTCACAGAATAGTCTCGGAGCACGGTCAAAAACTCGATACCTGAATGGACCGCCGGAGGCTACTAAATCCCTATATCACAACCGGGCCGCGCATCTCGTCAACGACAGTCTGCTGAAGAGGCTTGTAGATGATCCGACAAGGCTGGCCATACTTTGACGGTTGGCCCTTCGCGGAAAGATGGGTCCACATAGACGGTCTGGCAATTCACTACGTGGACGAAGGATCGGGGACACGTCCAGTCGTGATGATCCACGGCAACCCCGCTTGGTCCTATATGTGGAGACGCCTCATCCCTGCCATCACCGGATCCGGTCATCGAGCTCTCGCATTCGATCTGATGGGCTTTGGAAAATCCGACAAACCGAACCCGGACCTTCACGACTTTCCACACCACGCAAGAATAGTGTCCAGCTACATCGAATCTCTAGGGCTCAGAAATCTGATCCTGATACTGCATGACTGGGGAGGACCCCTCGCAATGCAGTACGTAATACGACACCCACAAAACGTCGCGGGACTAGTCATCATGAACACTTTCCTAACATCAGACTATCGACTTCCTCCACAAGTTGCAGCAAAAATTACCCCCGCGATCGTCAAAGAGTCATCCGTCCATCCTGAGAACATCTCCGAGAACGCCATGCAAGCATACTGGGCTCCTTTTCCCGACGACGAGGCGAAGAAGGCCTACCAGGCATTTCCAAGAATGTTTCCAGATTCGCCCACGCATCCTAGCTTCAAGCCAATGAAGGAGATCGAGCAGGGTCTTCCTCGGCTCAAAATTCCGACCCTCGTGATCTGGGGAACAGGAAAAACGGCACCGACCTACGCTGAGAGAGTGACAAAGATGATTCCTAATGCAAAGCTGACTCAGGTGAAGGCGGGTCATTTTGTTCCGGAGGACGCGCCAGACGAGGTGGAGAAGATTGTCCTGGGCTTCATCTCCGATAATCTTCTCTAACCTACTGTGGTTCTCGTAACCCCATCTCGGCAGCTGAGAAATAGGTTAAATGGTTCAGAGTTGATGACAGGGTTTTGATCTAAGATGAAGAACGACGCGTTGCCCATTGAGGGAATTGACTATGTCGAGCTGTACGTTGGAAACGCGAAGCAGGCAAGTTACTTTTACAAGAACGGTTTCGGATTTTCACCCGTCGCCTATAGTGGGCCTGAGACAGGGGTCAAGGACAAGATCTCTTATCTTATGCAGCAAGGCGATATCCGACTTCTACTAACCTCGTCTCTAGTTCCAGACCATCCGATTTCCAGATACGTTATCACGCATGGAGATGGTGTGGCCGATGTCGCGATGCGGGTCAAGGATGTTGACTGGACATACAAGGAGGCAGTTCGCCGAGGCGCGAAGGGAATACAGGCCCCTAAGGTTCTCAAGGACGATCATGGTACAATTCGAGGTGCCGCCATCGCAGCATACGGCGATACCGTTCACACTTTCATTGAGCGCCACGATTATCGCGGAATATTCGCCCCTGGATACATACCTTTCCAAGGCAAAGCCGAGTCAGTTGGATTGAAACACGTGGACCACGTGGTCGCTAACGTGGAGGAGGGAAAGATGGATTATTGGGTCGAGTTCTACGGCAATGTTTTCGGGTTCACGCAACTCATCAGTTTTGACGACAAGGACATCAGCACCGAATACTCCGCTCTCCGTTCCAAGGTCATGCGCAATCCTAGTGGGACTGTCAAGTTCCCGATCAACGAGCCTGCCGCGGGAAAGAGAAAATCGCAAATTCAGGAATACCTGGACTATTTCAAAGGTGCAGGCGTACAACACCTCGCCATATCCACAGAAGACCTTGTCGGCACAGTCGCAAGACTAGCAGAACGCGGGATCGAGTTCCTGAAAACACCCGACAGCTACTACGCTGAACTTCCCAAGCGGGTCGGGGGAATCTCGGAGAGAATAGATGATCTCAAACGCCTCGGCATCTTGGTCGACAAGGATGAGAAGGGCTACATGCTTCAGATATTCACCAAACCTCTTCAGGACAGACCCACACTCTTCTTCGAGCTCATCCAGAGAAAGGGAAGCGAATCCTTCGGAAAAGGCAACTTCAAGGCCCTGTTCCAATCGATAGAAGCCGAACAGGCAAAACGCGGAAACCTCTAGCCTCAGATGAAACTGGTCGCCTACAACACAAAGAAAGCACCGACCAAGGCTCGCACTGGGCTCCTGTGGGGAGAATGGATACTAGACCTTGATCGGGTTGCCAGTATAGCCGATAAGCTGAAGATTCCTGCTCCACGTTCAATTCGAAACCTGCCGTCAGCAGCTTCGATCAAGCTGATCTTATCCAAGAATCCCAAACTCTTGGATGATCTTCAGTCAGTTTCCTGGCGGATCTTCAACAGAATCGCGCCGGAGAATGTCCACAGATTCATGACTCGAACGGAGGATGCTATCATCAAGACTCCTATTCCAGATCCTCCAACTCTACGGGATTTCTATGCATTCGAAGACCACGTAAAGGCCGCGCGAGCCCGACGAGGCCTTCCGATGCCGCAAGAGTGGTACGAGTTCCCTGCCTTCTACTACTCCAACCCTCATGTAATCTACGGCCCTGAAGAGAATGTTCCCTATCCAGGCTACACGAAGACTCTCGACTACGAACTGGAGGTTGCCTGCGTAATCGGGCAAGGCGGAATCGACATACCAGAAACGGAAGCCGAGGCTCATATCGCAGGCTACACCATAATGAACGATTGGAGTGCACGAGACGTGCAGTTGGGCGAGATGAAAATAGGGCTCGGCCCAGCTAAGGCAAAGGATTTCGCCACCTCTCTAGGACCATGGCTTGTCACACCAGACGAGCTGCAAGACCGAAAGATCAGCCCGGGAAAGTTTGACCTCAAGATGACCGCCAAGATCAACAACAAACAACTCTCAATGGGAAACATGGACAAAATGCATTGGACCTTCCCTCAGATGATAGCGCGTGCATCACAATCCGTTCACCTTCAACCGGGAGACGTGTTCGGATCCGGAACGGTTGGAACAGGGTCCATCCTAGAACTCGGACCCGAGGTGCATCCCTGGCTGAAACCCGGAGACATCGTGGAACTTGAGATCGAAAGACTCGGAATGTTGAGAAACAAAGTTATACGCCCCGAGAAAACGTCAGAGTGACCGAATTGCCCAGTTATCATAGCCTCGGCAAACTCCCCGCCAAGAGGCATACCCAATTCCGAAAACCAGATGGCTCACTCTACCAGGAAGAGGTTTTCGGGACAGAAGCTTTCTCAGGTGTCTACTCAACCCTCTATCACATCAACCCGCCAACGAAAGTGTCTCACATCAAGAAACTCAGGGAGCTCGCGATAACTCGCTGGCAGCCCGACCTCCATCGTCACCATCACGTCCGCACCAAGAACTCAGAATTGGCAAAGGATCCCATTGAAGGACGACAGCCACTCTTTTACAATGATGACGTGTTCGTCTCAACCGTCAGACCTTCACGCGGCATGGACTGGTTCTTCAGAAACGCCCAAGGAGACGAACTATACTTCATCCATGAAGGAAAAGGAAACCTAGAATCTGTCTTCGGTATCCTGCCGTTCCACGAGGGAGACTTCGTCGTCGCCCCGCGGGGGACTACATACAGAATAAACCTGGATGGGAAAGACAATCGGTTCATGGTAACCGAATCTGCGGGGCCCATTGAAGTTCCAAAACGATATAGAAACGATTACGGCCAGTTGGTAGAACTGGCCCCGTACGCGGACAGAGATTTCCGTCGACCAGAAAAACTCGTCCCACATAACGATCCTGGAGAGTTTGAGGTCAGGGTCAAGATAGACAACTCGTTGATGTCCTATGTTTTCGACTACCACCCCATCGATGTCGTCGGGTGGGACGGCTATCTCTACCCATGGATCTTCAACGTTAACGACTTCGAGCCCCTAACCGGTCGGGTACACCAGCCGCCACCGATCCACCAGACCTTCGAAGCACCAGGGTTTGACGTGCTATCTTTCGTCCCGCGAAAACTAGACTACCACCCTCAAGCCATACCCGTCCCGTACAACCATAGCAACATTGACAGCGACGAAGTCCTGTATTATGTCAGCGGAGACTTCAGCAGCCGTCGAGGAATCGAAGCAGGATCATTCACGCTGCACAGGAGAGGAGTACACCATGGACCCCAGCCGGGAGCCGTGGAAGCTAGCATTGGAAAAGATTCTACGAACGAACTGGCAATTATGATCGAGACTAAGAAGCCGTTGAAGGTGACCTCAGTCGCTGAGAAGCTGGACGATCCCAACTATCCGTTCAGCTGGCAGACACCGGTCAAGAAATAGACCGATCCCGTTCTTCCAAGTCCGAAGCTAACGCTCTTGTCCCAGGTTCAAATCGTCAGCGGCGAATATTCCTACCTGCCCATCGACCGGGTCCACTTTGGACCCGGCTCAATTTCACGACTATCCGAAGAACTTGACAAGATCAAGTCTCAACGTCCATTCGTAGTAACAGGACAGACTATTGCGGAGAAGACGAGACTCGTCGAGACGGTGGAGAAGGCATCGGGACGGAGACTCGTGAGAGTATTTTCCGGAATCAAACAACACGCCCCGATTAGCGGCATAAAGCGAGCTGTTAGCGAGGCTCAGATGGCTAGAGCGGATTCTCTGATTAGCCTTGGAGGCGGCAGCCCTATCGACTCCACAAAGGTCGTTGTGAAGGAGTTATCGGAAAACTTCGCGAAACCTCTCCTTGCTCACCTCGCGATCCCGACAACCCTCTCAGCCGCTGAATTCTCGTACTCAGCAGGAATGACCGATGAGACCTCGAAAAGAAAGACCGGCGTTCGAGATTCAAGACTTGTTCCACGTTTTATCTTCCTCGACCCGAAGGTCACAGTTGATACTCCTTCCTGGCTCTGGGCCTGTAGTGGAATACGAAGCCTCGACCACGCAGTGGAATCGATCTACTCGCCCAGACACCAACCATACGTCGATACTCTGGCACTCGAATCCATCAGGCTTCTTTTTCAGAATCTCAAACATTCTACGAACAATCCCTCTGAGATGGCCGCGCGCCTTGCGTGTCAAATGGCGGCATGGATGTCCTTCGCCGGAGTCCAAAGCGTAGGAACCGGACTAAGCCACGCGATAGGCCGCGTGATCGGTGCCACCTGGAACATACCTCACGGCATCACATCATGCCTGACGCTTGCCGAGGTGATGAGACATCAGGCTCGGAAACATCCTGACAGGCTAGCTTTGATTGCGAAGGCAGAGGGAGGACTTCCCATAGGACTCAACGAGAACAAACAAGCTCTGTGCGCTGCCGATCGAGTCGAAGAATTGGTCAAAGACCTCGGGCTCTCGAAGAGATTGCGTGATTACGGAATCAAGCGTCAGGATCTACCACAGATTGCAAGAGACGCCTCCGGGCCAGAGGAGTTCTCTACGGCACTAGAAGTTCTTGAGTCCATTCTCTAGCCGCCGGCAAGTTGAAAGCATTTATCGTCAAGAAATTTGGTCAGTCCAGTTCCAAGATTGCGGGATATCAAGGTCTGATTTCATGCCAGGGCTGACTGAAAGACTTCTCTATCGTGTCGCGAAGAGATGGATTGCAGGATACTCGCTTGAAGACGCAATCAGAGTTGCCCACGACGTAAACAACAGAAAACTCAGAGCAATCCTCAACCGGCTAGGCGAGCATACTCCAGACGAGAAGCTCATTCAAGCCTACACCGAGGAATACCTCAAGCTCCTCGACAGGATACAACAAGAGAAAATCGACGGCACAATTTCTGTAAAACCATCCCAGATCGGGCTCGCCGCAAATCCTGCCCTTTACATATCCAATCTCCTCCGAATAGTGGAAAAAGCCGAAACCTATGATCAGTTTGTCTGGATAGACATGGAAAATTCACCGTACGCAGAGGCGACACTAAAGACGTATTCGGAGATTCTTCCCAGTCATCCACGCTTGGGCGTTTGTCTTCAGGCAAACATGAAACGGACCGAGTCCGATCTCGGGGACCTTGTTCTTCGCGGGGGGAAAATCCGACTGGTGAAAGGTGCCTACCCCGAAAGCCAGGAAGTTGCTTTCAAGAAAAGAAGTGATGTTGACGCTAACTATCTCAAGCTCATGGCGACGCTCTTCGAAGAAGGAAACCGTTTCGCCATCGGAACGCATGACGGAAAACTCATCGATAAGGCTAGAGACCTGGCTAAAGATCATAAACGAGACTTTGAGTTTCAGATGTTGAAAGGCATTCGAGATGACATCAAGCCATCTTTGATAGAGGAAGGATATCGGGTAAGCGAGTACATTCCCTATGGACCGGAGTGGTACAACTATAGTAAGCGAAGAATGCGCGAACGAAAACGGAACATTCTACTCCTGCTACGATCAATCACCGGCTAGCTACTAGGTGGACGGAGCAGAGCTTATCTACAGTTTCAAGGCGCCCGCTGAACACTCATCGAGATTAAGCTGAGAAACAGGGCGATTAGTACGGATCAAGTGGACAAGGATTTCATCGCTGATCTTCTGGTATTACTCATAATCCTTATTGTCGTTGTCGGAGGTTTCGCCTATCTTCACACGCCATCGATTCTTCTAGGCGGAGGATTGGCTCTAGTCGTCGCTGTTGCTGCCGAGTTTGTATGGTCTCGCTGATGTCCCCGCGAGTCTCGTAGCTCTCTTTCTCGCCCGCGCTCTACGAGCCTGTCTTTCCCTCTTCTTCTTCGAAGCCGTTTCCCGGCCCATTCGGGAACGAAGAGAAACTAGGAGTTTTCGTACCTCTCCAGCGTACGAATCTTTGGGACCTTTGATGTGTCTGTCTGCGAAGACAGCGCAAAAGAGACCTGCCCAGGCAATCCAGAGCGGAGGCCCGTACCTGCCCGATGCGAGGGATGGTATCGAGGTCAAAAGGTCAACCAGTCCAAATGTCGTTCCAATTCCAACAAGTTCCTTTCCTAACCTGAGATGGTTTGCATAACACAGCAGGCCCCCTAGAAAGACAGTGACTCCTCCGATCTGCACGAGTATCGCAAGGATACCCGCTAGAACCGAGAAAACTGTTAGCCCATTGGAGGAAAGGCTTGTGAATAGTCCAAGCCATGGATTCGACGCGTTACCCGGCACCAAGTTCGATAGAACCGGCCTCGTTAAGGCGAGAATAATGCCGGCAACCATGGCGAGAGCGCTGGAGTATCTGTTGTCAATGTTCACGAATGCCATGGAAGCCTCCCTTCAGTTCGAATTGGATTCTTCCGCTAAAAGGGTACAGATACCCTTCACAAGGCGGGCGCGTGGGTCTTCGCGTTGACCCACTCGATCTCAAGCAACTCGGGAATCTTATCCTCCAGCATCTTCCCGATTTTTTCCCTCAAGCGTCTAATGTCGAGACCTTTGAAATGGTCCAGCCCTCCCAGTTTCCCTCTAGCTCTTCCGAGTATTGAGAGGCAAATTGCTGTTTCGTTTTTCTGGTAATGAACGAGTGCTGCAGCGGTCAAGATCAAGCCTTGAATAATGTCCCGTCCGACGCCTTTCGCAGGATGCCAGATCTCTTCTAGGACTTCGTGGGCTTCCCAGAACCTCTCGTGATTAAACAAGTCAACTCCTTCCAGGAGCATTTCGCCCTCCTCTCTCTTAGGAATGCTGGATTCAAGGGATCTGAGTGTTACCACTTTTGAGACCTTGGCTTCTAGGATGCTCTTGGATCTGTTTAGATCTGCTTGGTTGCCGAAGAAGTCGAACTCGATCGCATTGGCGCTGATCCTCAAGTTTCCGATCTTATGTGCAGACCCCAGTAATTCCCGGATCTT
This sequence comes from Candidatus Bathyarchaeia archaeon, assembly GCA_035935655.1. Taxonomy (NCBI): domain Archaea; kingdom Thermoproteati; phylum Candidatus Bathyarchaeota; class Bathyarchaeia (SeqCode); species Bathyarchaeia archaeon. Next base: position 11,015 of record DASYWW010000011.1, on the reverse strand, counting down.
CGCTTCCAGACTCTTAACGTCGTTTGGCGTGTAGGCTTGGTCGTTTGCAAGCCTCACGAGGTATCTCATCATACCCACCTGGTTTCGATCAGCCCGAACTAGCTGAACCCTTGATCCCTAAGGAACTTGATTCGAAGAAGTTCCTCCCCGGTCAATGAGGGAGATTCAGAGGAGGCAAGGTCTTCATCGACCTGCTCACGAGTCTTTGCTCCGGGGATTACCGTCGATACGTCTTTGTGGTCGAGCACGAACCTTACGGCTGCCTGTGCGAGAGTTCTATTCTTCGATTCCAGGAACCTCAACTTGTCCGCTGCAAGTGTGAGTTGGGAAATGTACTCAAGGGGAAAAGTATGGCGGATATCTCCTTGGGAAAAACTTGATTCCGCTTTCAGTTTGCCTGCGAGGAAGCCGTTCGCTAGCGGTTCTCGCGCGATGATACCGACATTGTTCTTAGTTGCTTCGCGAAAGAGTTGGTTCTTGGCCTCTTGTCGCAGGATGCTAAACGCGACTTGAACGGCTCCTAGCTCGCCGTTTCTCATCGCGAGAAGACCTTCCTGTGGATCGTGAATCGAGATACCATAGTGTCTTATTATTCCTGAGGCCTTAAGCTTCTCAAGAATCTTGAAGGCCCTTCCATCCTTGACCAGCTGGGTTGGCGGGTTATGTAGCTGGTATAGGTCAATGTAATCTGAGCCCAATCTTTCGCAGCTTTTTCCCAGCGCAAACTCAAGATAGTCAGCGTTGAAGTTCATCTTAGGAGCTCCGTGGTAAAAATCGCCCCCTACTTTCGTCGCAATGATCACCTCCGATCGATGTCCCCTCAGAGCTTGGCCCAGCAACTCCTCGCTGTGTCCGTGGCCATATACATCGGCCGTATCGAAGAAGTTGCATCCCAACTCTAGCGCTCTTTCAACAGCTGCTAAGGACAGTTTGTCGTCAGTGGGTCCGTAGCTGTTCCCGTGGGCGTTTCCGCCTATCGCCCAGGCGCCGAAGCCTACTTCGCTGACCTTCAGGCCGGTCTTGCCCAGAACTCTATACTTCATTCGAACTTTCCGAAAATGGCAACTGGGGGTTCAATAGATTAACCTTGAATGAGATCGATAAAGAAGATGATCCCTTCTCCTTCATGTCGTAGACTGCATCGGCCGTCAAAATGGGACCCCATCTTGAAGGACAATCTTGGTCCCTTCAAAGATACATGCTCTTTCCAACCAGTGAGGTGGCCATGGCTTTCACCCACTGCAAATAATTCTTTTTCTGTTAACTATTTCTTTTCTGTTAACTAAATCATGACCCCCCAGGAGTCTATTCTTCCCGCGCCCCGCCCTTCGTGAAGCACAGGAAACCCCCACGTTCAACCCTATCAGCCCGACCCTTCTTCCTTCGAGAGCAGGTGCCCGCCTCCACGAGCCAGGCTTCACAGACACAAGAGCATCTGAGAGGTAGGACGGAGCAAGGCTTTGTGGAATCTTTGCCCTGATTGTGCGTCAGGGTGCGCCGGGAGCGGGTTCGGGGGTTACAGCTCGTTGATAGTCTACAAGCGTGAGTTACCTGTCGGGATGAACTTTGGCAGTAAACGTGTCGCCAAAGCCAACAGCAGCCTTCGCGCTGTCAGCGCTCGCAGGGTTAATCACCCTGGTCACAGCTTTCGTAACCATCCAGGCCATTAGCATTTCAATATTCACTGGAACCATGGCCTTGGCGTGGAGCGTCATCGCGGGCATAGCCACCTTCGTAGGTTCTTGGCTGCTGTACAACAACGCGGCCCAGAGGAAAATAGGGTCAATACTCGTGCTCGTCTTCTCCGTAATATCAATGAACTTTGTCGGATTGATCCTAGGCCTCATCGGAGGATTCCTCGGATTTACCTTCAAAGGTACATCCGTGAACACCTCCAATACCTCAGGCCGTTAGCTCAATCCGCCCTAGGCGATAGGGCGGACCTCCTTTCTTTGTCTACTAAGTTAGGCTAAAAGCCATAGTTTTCCACATCCTTAAGTGTAGGATTCATATCATACTTACGTTGCAATGCCGAGAGTAGTTGACATCTCAGAGGCGGATCTCGAGCAGATTAGGGGCTATCAGAGTGTTCAGAGATGGCTTCGAGAGTTGGAAGGGTCTACACTTGTCAATTATCCACGGTATATGGTCATGTTCAAGCGAGCGAGTTCTATGGACCCGGATCAGTTTCTTCAATGGGCGAAGACACGTCCCGACGGTTTCGACACTCTCGATCTTATCGTTAAGACGGCAGAAGGCTTCACAGAGAGCAACAGGATCAACTACATTGTTGCTGGGCGTAGCTTCCTGACTCATAATGGGGTTCGCAACCTGCCCAAACAGAAGCTAAGCTACACTGCTGAAGATTGGCATAGAGGATACCGAAGAGAGGAGATCAAGAAGCTACTCGGCTACTTGGACAGCAAGGTCCACAAGTTGTATGCATACATTGCAATCGAGACAGGGCTTCGGGCCAATACAATTCTTGCTCTCCAATATCACCACGTTATGGAAGATCTCAAGGCTGGAACGGTTCCCTGCGCAGTTAGGTTTGAACCGAAATTCTACCGGGGAACCAAGAAGGCGGGCTTCACCTTTATCGGGAAAAGAACAGTCAGCTTACTCAACGAATGCATCAAGGACAAGCTTGTCGACACGAAACCGGATGCTCGACTCGTACACTTGGTGTACTCGACCATAGTAGAGGTCGTCCAGCGGGCCAAGGAGAAGGCAGGGATCGACCCGAAGGTCCAGCCAAATCACGGATTCCGGAAATATTTCGAAGGGGCACTCGACAGAGCTGAGCTCGACTTCGACGTAAAGCGATTGCTCGAGGGCCACTTTCCTGACGCAAGATCCAAGTCCTACACAGATAGAACATGGGAGACTCTGAGACCCGCCTACGAGAAGGCCTACGCTTTTCTGGATGTTGAAGGCTCAAGTCCAGAGGTTACAACTGAGCTCGGCAACCTTGCTGAGAAGAACATCGAACTGGAAAGGCAACTCAAGGAAGAGAGACGCAGAAGAGAAGCTCTTGAGGAGCTAGTCCCTAAACGGTTGAAGGAACACTCCGCAGATCTGATGACCATGACCATCGAACCGCTTGCAGATAGGATCGATCAATTGGAGAAACTGGTTCGAAAGCTGGTGAGCAAGAAGGAATCCAAGTGAAGATAGTCAGAAGTCTCTATGACGAGAACTGGCGACTATCGGTGGCTCTCGATCACAGGGCCTTCGTTCTAGAATCAGGGGTTCGGGGAATCTTAGACGCTGACTTCAACTCAGAGCTAAAGTATCACAAGGCTCAGTGCAGCGGATGTCGAAACAAGAAGCCGAACATGAATCTCTTCTTAGGGCCCTAGTAACCGCGAATCTTTGGCCTCGTACTGGGTCAATTTGGCAAACCATATTTTTTGGTGTAAAGATACGGCTTGGGCGTGCACTCGCTCAGGTCAACTACTGAGGGAGGAGGAATTTCTCGGAACTACGCTCTCTCAACCATACTATTGCTATATCTGTTTTAACAAACCTTATTTTTCGCACACTCTAGTTTTTCCCCATGGGCACTATAATTCCCCAGTACAAACAGATTGTTGAAGCCGTCCTCAGTGACCACAAAGACCTGATTCACTCCACAGGCAAGCGGAAGTATGTTATAGTCAAGGAACTAATCTCAACCTTTGAGACGAGCTATGGTACGGCCATGACTTTTGCTAGTATTCTCGACCGTCGTCTCAACCCCAAGAACCCGCCCAACTCTCAATAGGCAGTGACATAATATTCGACCTCTGATGCTACTGGCGCATCAGCAAAGGCTTATCTTGCAATTCTGTGCAATTCGCCTCACTCGCGTTGGAGGATAGGGGAAGGCCAGAATAACTTCCGGTAACCCCAACCAAAATGAGTAATCAAGAATAAGCCCAGCAAAGATCTGGGCGTGGACTCTGGGCCTGCGAGCCCATCAAACCGGAACACCGTAGGTCACGCACCGGGTCCTGTTTCCAATGGACCCGTACTTCTCGACGCGGCGAAGGCAGAGAAAAAGAAATACAGATCGCGACTCTCTCCGCAAGCCTACAAGATCGCGGTAGCTTTCCTGAGAGACCGTCAGACTGGTAAGTGCTATGGGACTGACTGTACAGAGATACCTTGGCAGATTCATCATCGAGACGGAAATACGCACAACTGGAACCCTGAGAATTTGCGACTATCTTGTCAAGAGCACAATCCCCGGGGACTAGTGGAGAGTGTAGAGAGAAAGAAGGAAACACTTTGGCCCGACGTGAACGCGTCCTACGAGGTTCGGCGTCATGTCCAGCTCGAAACAGACTTTGAAAAGACACTTGATCGCTTGCTTGACTTGGGACCTGTGACTGTGAAGGAAGCCGAGAATCGGATCGCCAAGATTAATGGATCAACGCAGCCAGTCGTGAGATTGTGGATTGATCGAGAGATCACCCCTGAGGGCTCATTCACTATCTCCGAACGCCAGGTTAGCGATGGCCGTAAGACTCGAACCGAGCAGTACCTAGGGCGCAAGAGAATCCCACAATGAGTGTGATACTTAGAATGATTGATCTAGGGTGGGCTACGACTTTCACCGCAATTGTCGTAGGCAAGGGTGTTGCTCGGATGGTGCAAAAATGGTCGCGGTTCAGTCTCACAGAGTCGGTGTTGAGAGGTAGGTGAAACTGAATGGACGAACAAGAACGGAAGAAAGAGTTCAGGTGGCCTAGTTGGCGGTCGAAAAACGAAGGCTTCTCCAGTGAGTTACACAATATTGGATCCGACAAAGAGGCGAAGGGGACCAGATGGCCGTCATTCAAATTCAAGGTCCCTCAGCTCGGAGAATCCAAGCAGTCTGAGGCAAAAGCGAGGCGAGGCGAGTTTCCGTCTCTGTTGAAGAAGGAGGCAGAGTGAGCCATTGGAGACCCCCTGAAGACCGCGAATAGAGTCCAAGAACGGTCAGGTCGGCGAGAGTCGAATCGAAAGAACCATTCAAAGAACAGTCCTATTGCGCCCCCCAAAAAGTGCTTCCGGCAGAATAGAAGCACGTGTCTATTGAATGGGAAACATTCCGTTCTTCACCGGGCCAAGCGAGCAGGGCTGGTCAAATCGGTCAGGATGACATCCTAGCGATCTTATCGATGAGAGCGGCAATGACATTGGGGTTCTTGCTCTCGTGCAATGCCCATCTGCCATAGCCGCCATAATGATTGACCGCATCAACCCATCTTTGGCGCTGCCGTTTTCTTAGCCCGTGCTTTCTCGTCCTCGAAACCCTTTACTTCAAGTATGATGTTGAGTTGTGTGTTGTCATCCTTCTTCATGTGGATTATGAAGTCGGGAAAATAGTCGTGATTTACCTCCTGGTATTCGTAGGGAAGCGGGGTCAAGCAACAGGAATCCCTTGATCGTTAAACCTGCCAGAACGGACATGAGTGGATTGAATAGGAACAAAACAGAGTCCCCACCGATGGCCGCCCATTTCCCAAATGCTCTTAGGTGACTCAGATTACTGAGCGGGTGATCCTCGCCCGTATGAAGCGTCCTTCTTTCCAGCTTGTCAACGACCTCTTTGCCGAGGTGCAGGCAGGCTGATCCTGCGTCTATGAAGCGGTTGAATGGTTTCCTGACTCTGGAGACTATCCAAGAATGCTGCTGAAGAAAGACCCACTCCTCAAGCAACGTGTTAAGCAAGAACTTATCCTCTCTCTCCCTTGAACGTAACTGCAAAGAGAGACTTTCGAAGAAATCGTGATGTGCGTCCTTGTTAGCAATATGCACTTCAAAGATCGTAAAGAGTTGTCGATGTTCCTGGATCAGACTGAAGAGGTCGAATCGTTCCGTAGGGAAAACGCCGTAAAACCTAGCAAAATATCCCCGCCAAGATTTGTCATCCATCGCGCTTAGAAATTCTAGAAACGATTTAGAGAGATAGAACTCGTAGCGGTACTCCTTCAGTCTCGCCACAAGGTCAAGAGTTCTCTTCGCCTTGGTCCTCGCTAAGAGCAAGGATGGGTCTATCATTACATCTGCCAATTCGCGACCTTCTACCAATCCTGACGAGTTAGCATAATCAGGAGTTTAGCTCTGAGAAGCTCTTAAGATCGAGGTCTTCGAAATCAGACTCATTGGTAGAGAAATTGGGCGAAGTGAGAGTCCTCTTTCAAGGTAGAATCCAGATCAGCCTATGGGCTAGCCAGCCTTTTGCTGGTAAGGCAACAGATTTACCCTATCTTTTCCCAGCCTATGTCGTCTGACCCGGCCTCGAAGCTGAAAACAGGAAGCCTCGGCCCGCTTTCGCTTTTGTTACGGCACGGCCCTGGAGCCAGACGGCAACTCGTCTCAACTGGACGGATAACCGTCCCTCGGAAACGTAGTTCGCAAAGAGATAGGATGCGGTTAATACACCTGCGAGAAACAATGGTTCTACAATCGGGTCAATGAACGGGAACGTAACGTCAAGTGCTACGATCACCCAAAACAACCATGATATTGACGGAATAAGAGTCAGCCAGAGTAGAGAATAGTCACTCGCATCCCTCTTAGCTCCCCGGCCGACTGGAAGCAGGGCGAGCACTTGAAAGAACAAGAAGACGCCCCAGCAGATCACCATGACGAGGAAGACCGGATGGAGCAGAAGCGGGAACTTAAACAGTGGGAATGTGAGATTCTCTGGAACCAGAAAATATGCAAAGAACATCACAGTCCAGAGAGCGATGACAGCATTCCGGAGTTCTTTCTGGGACTCTTCAGGCCACGGTCTATACATTTCTCGGAGAAGAAACGTTGATCTGTCCTTTAAGAATATTCGGCCAGCATGACTGTTCCTATCCTCGTCGTCCGGCCTCTCTTGTGCTGTCCTGACATCAGGTTCGATGTGCACTCTTGAAATAGTCAGATGAATTAAAGGCGTCTGAGGGTTAGGCCGTTCGATCCGCAGAATTGGGCTAGTAGTATCATCTTTCCAAAACAGGACATAGCTACGTTCGGCTTGAATAACCGAGAGATCGTAATTCGGAAGGTGATGGGATAGCGATTGTTACCAATGGGATTGTCCAGTCTTCGCTTCGGGTAGTAACCGTCGAGTCGAGACGCGGGCACAGGGACAGTCTTATTACGCGAAAGGGCCATCCAAAGTAGTGAAGGAGTATGCGGTCGCGACAGGTCAGTTCTAAGACGGATTTGGATGTCATGCTCAAGAGAGCTATGGAGCTGCCGGGCGTGGCCGAGACCATGAAGATGTATGAACACTATAGAGAGACTGTTGCCTCTGCGAAACAATATCTCCGGTTTCCCGAAGCTACTTCGACCGTCTCAGACTCCTCGTCCTAGTGGGGCCCCAAAGGTCAGGGCTTAGAGTGCCACCTTGGGGGACAATTCTCAAAGAGCTGAACGCTCTCAAACAACAGAAGGGTCCCATCGCCTTTGATGAGATCCGACGGAAGTACCTAGTAGCTCTCCAGCAACACACGGGAAGAAGTACTGTTCTTTACGCTGCACGATGGACTCACCCGCTCCCTTTGCCAGTGCCCGTTTCTCCGGAACAAGTAATGATTACCGAAGAGGACATGGAGGGTTTTATGGAGGCTTTCACAGGTCTTTCTCCTGATACCGGCTTAGATATCATTCTACACTCTCCAGGCGGATCTGCTGAAGCCACTGAGGCACTGGTTACCTACATCCGGTCCGAGTTCTCGGACGTCCGTGTGATAATTCCTCATGCTGCGATGTCGGCGGCGACGATGCTTGCCTGCTCCGCAAACAAGATTGTTATGGGTGCCCAGTCGTCGATTGGCCCTATCGATCCTCAATTCACAGTCATTGGTGAGGGCGGAGTTCGAGGGTCTAGCCCTGCACAGGCAATACTGGACCAATTCGCACTCGCAAAGAAGGAATGTCGAGATAGAAACAACCTCGGGGCATGGGTCCCAATGCTCACCCAATACGGGCCTGCATTACTTGTTCAGTGCGAGGAAGCCCTGAAGTTATCCCGGGAACTTGTCAGGAGCTGGCTTGCAAGGTTCATGTTTCACGGCCAGAAGAACGGGAGATGGAAAGCGGGAATGGTCGCAGAGCGGCTAGCGAAGCACGCCACCTTCAAAACTCATGCACGACACATCGGCAGGGATCAGGCACGATCCTACGGACTCGTTGTCGATGATCTGGAGAAGGACCCGGTGCTCGAAGACCTAGTGTTGTCCGTCTTTCACGCTACCAGTCTCACATTCAACGGGACTCCTACCATGAAGCTGATCGAGAACCACTTGGGCAATGCATGGGTCAGACAACTTGCTCTTACCATCTCTCAGCAGCCCACGGCCCTATCCCCTGCAACTCCGTCTCCTCCCCTGCCTCCAGGTCCTTCTCAAAACTGACGTTAGCCAAGATTAGGGCGTCGTTTGCCACAAAAGAGTTCGGGTTGACACATCTCTCTGTGTAGACAAACGCTGAGTAAGCCATGCTTTGCATGGTTGATCTGGACTTGGAGGAGCCAATCTGACAGATAAACAGTGGGTACGGCTAGCTGAGGTGTCGAGTAACCGGAGCGTGGGCTCCACGCGAGGATACTAGGGTATTGATATTTCTGTGAGCCGTATTCTGCCGCTAGCAGCCATGATTAGAACGAAGAGGATAGCAACTATCGTGAACACGACAGCTATCCAGCCGAGTATGCGCCACGGGTCAACATTGGAGTAGACCCAAACTATCGTGTCTACGATTCCCATGAAGCTACAACACTCCGACTCTATTCCCGCAATTCCCAGAGCTAAAGACACGATATTTCCCTGTTGCTTCACTGAACGTCATAGGCAGGTCGCACTTGTGACAGATCAGAGCGTCCACCCGCTCCGCTACACCACTCCTTCTTCGTCGAGATAATTGTTGAATTTTCCTAGCTTTGCTAACGAGAAGTTCCCGTTGCGGCCTATCGCTCGGGTAGACACCGTTCGCTGTCTCTTCGATCTCGATGGCGAGTTTCTCTATCCCTATTCCCATCTTGAGACCACTACGATTGACTTGCCTCCATAAAATGATTCTAAACAGAAAACCAAATCGAACACACGATATTTGAACAGAGACCCCGACTGAAAGTAATCCAAAATCAAATTTGGAATACCTTCAGTTTCTACCGTGTAGAACATCGTATATAGTTAGTCCGCGTATGGTGAATCGGGCCGGGCGAGGCGGTGACTTCGGGCGTTGGAACGCCGGAGACCGGCGGTCTCGAACCCGATGCTCGCCCGTGCCCACTGAAATATTCTGGGTCAGTGAAATGCGCTGATCTGGATCATTTATCTCGTACTACCAGACATTTAACACCTTTCACACCCGACAGTGGTAATACAAGGTGTTACCCTCCACTTCGGGAGTGAAAGTGAAACTAATGTTTTGGAGTCTCCTTGGAAGTCTCCACTAGGTTCTCCGTTCTATGCTCACGATAATGCTTCGTGCAGAACCATTTGTGACAGTCGTCACAGCATAGAAGTGATCCACTTATGCAACCTTCAAACTGACATGGGGATAGCATAGGTAAGGTAAGGACAGGGGACTTTGATTAGTAGTAGAGAAACTCGAACGAGTACCTACAAGCGGTGTTTAAGAGCGCGAAAGTCCAAATTCCTCCTCTATGCTTGGAAGAGTAGACACTCGTAACTGGTTTCAGAGAAATTTCGGTAGAAGATGTCCCGGTTGTGGACAGAAAGGGTTTCTTCAAAAGAAGAGCAGTTCTGTAGTGGATAGGAGAACAGTCCAGAAGCTCTTCCCGAGAGAGAAAACGATCAAGAACCGTGACGAGGACGTCATCAGAACTGAAGAGTGGAAGGAGACTGTATCAGTCATGAGGAGCACTATTCGAGTGGATTGTAGGTGCTCAAACTGCGGAAAGGATAGCTACTACACTGAAGTTGACGACGAAGATCCCGAGGAGTGAAAACTATTCAGAAGGGGGATGGGTTCCCGCTGGGAACATAGCCTCTACTCTCATTTCACGGACTGCTTCTTCATGCTCACGACCATGCTTCTCGCAGAAGAATTTCACACAGCCGGGACAAAGTGACACTGGCTGATTCTTGCAACCTCTGACTTGACAAAGGGCTCCCATAAGCTAGGCGAGGCGTGAGATTTGTTAAGTGAGAGAGAGCAGAACCATTCCGGCAGAAGAGCATGGAGTTTTGTGTGCTGTGTCGTCAGCGGGTCTCTTTGAAAGTGTGGGGTAGAGGCGACGGAAAGAAGATCTATGCTAGGAGCAAGGACGGCTTTGAGTCAGTTAGTGCGTCCACGACGGGTGCATTGCGAAGTTCGAGACCATGAAGTTGGAGCTGACCGCTGTTTACGAGGAAATGCGAAGGGCTCTGGAATATTTATCCGAACGTGTCAATTCTATGCCGGGGGAGGCGGTACGTCGTACGTAGGCCCCTCTCGTCTCCTCCCTGGACTATTGTAAACATCCAGATTTTTTCGGCAGGCAACTTACATTAGCTTATTCGTTGATATCATGATCTATGCCGACGCTAACGGCTATTCCACAGAAACGCCCGAAGCGACAGGAAATACTGCGAGATATAACATACTTTGGAACGCTTTGGGCGGCCATACTTGGGGCTGACTTGGCCGGCGCACCAGAACCAATCAAGTATCTAATTGCTGGGCTATGGACTTTCGTCGTAATCATCGGGGCTACAGCCTATTTCGGCTGGGATCGATTGTATGCCCGAAGATCGTTTCTGAAGGTGTCAGTCTTTGGCGTGATCGCAATTGGTATCCTGATCTATACAGGCTACATAGTTGACAGCCTCGCATTGACTACCTGGCAATGGCTTTCAGTTAGCGGGGTTCTAGTCGTTACTTGGGCAAACTTGTTTGGATTGCTTCTGTTGTTTATGAGCGTGGTAGCATACTACTTGTCGTTTAGAGTCGGGAGTACTATAGCCAAGGAATGGGAGCAGACTCAGCAAGAGGAAAAGGAGATACTCGCGAAGGAAACCGCGTTTAAGGCGACTGAACAGCTT
>DASYWW010000010.1 GCA_035935655.1 Candidatus Bathyarchaeia archaeon | reverse complement strand
GCGCAGCGAGAATGAAGTATCCCAGGTTCGTTGCATACAACATTGCCGGCGGCGTGCTGTGGGTTTTGACTACAACGCTGCTTGGCTATGTCCTAGGGACGACCATACCGGGGATTGACACCTATCTGCTAGCAGTGATCGCAGTTGTGGTTGGCCTCTCTCTGATACCTGTAATTCTCGAATGGCGGAAGATGAGATCCAAAACGAGAGATAAGACTCCACCCATTGGGTCGTGAAGAGGCATAGACCCTGTAAAGAGTTGATATGGTAAACGACGTTGATTTATTAGCTTCTCTTCGAGACATCAGAGCGGGCAGTTCTAAGGCCTTGGCTGATCAATGGGACTTAGGCGGATTATACTTCGAAACATGCAATTGTGAAACTGGATGTCCATGTGTCTTCCTAGGCCCACCTTCAACTGGAGACTGCACGGTTTTGGTAGCCTGGCACATCGACAAGGGCAAGCTGGGCAGTGTTGGTTTGAACGGGCTGAACGTGGCGTTAGCCGCTCACTCTCCCGGTCACATGGCGAAAGTAAAATGGGAAGCCGCACTTTACCTTGATTCGAAGGCCAGTGACGCCCAGAGAAGCGCACTGACGCAGATCTTCGGCGGTCAGGTCGGAGGGGTTCCTGCGGCATTGGGATCGTTCATTGGCAAGGTGCTCGGAGTGAAGACTGTAGAGTTCAGCTATTCAGCAAACGGAAAGAAACGAAGCATGAAGATACCGAATATTGCAGAAGCAGAAATCGAAGCAATCCAGGGTCAAGGGGGGTCTGATGTCACCATCACCAACCATCCTCTCGCCGTTGCGCCAGGTTTCAGTGCGGTCGTCTCAAAGTCAAAGAAACTTAGTTATCATGATCACGGGATGAATTGGGAAATCTCAGAAAAGAATGGCTTCTACTCGCCCTTCGACTACAAGGGTCCCTAGTACTTCCCTACGATCAGAGTAATTCACTGGGATTCGAATCCCATGGAGAATGGTGGGTCTAACGGCCGCGTGCGGTCCATACAACATGGGCCCGACGAAGCTGATTGAAAGTGCAACGAACGTGTTCGTAAAACATTTAAACTCTGAAGACGAATACAATTTCATGAAACCTGCACTGAAGGGCACGCAGGAGTCCGTCAAGAGCACCACCTCGGCCGGGAAGAAGTTCAAGGGACTCACAGACGAAGAACGTGGCGCGATGACGGACCGCATCCAAGAGCTGAAGGCGGAAAAGGAGGACGGTGAAAGTGCCGTGCTCGCGAAGATCGCCGGGATGCCGGAAACGGATCACACCATGGGGAAGCGACTCCATGCCACCATCAAAGCAAGCGCGCCTGACCTTTCGCCAAGACTCTGGTACGGGATGCCCGCATATGCCAAGGACGGCAAGGTCGTCTGCTTCTTCCAAAACGCACAGAAGTTCAAGACGAGGTATGGGACGTTCGGGTTCAGCGACAAGGCGAATCTCGACGATGGCGGCATGTGGCCGGTCGCCTTCGCGCTGAAGGCGTTGACTGCCGCTGAAGAGGCTAGAATCGCCGCGCTCGTGAAGAAAGCAGTGAGCTGAACCGAGTGGATGGGCGGAAGGAATTCGTCAAGTGTCCTTGACCATAACTCACGCTAAAACCCGTGGCCTGCCAAGGGTGCGCCGAACCCCTTTAGTATCACCTTGTCAAAGAGTGCTCAAGGAGCAGACCCCACGAAGTGGCGATTATCACTACCGATAAGATTGTCTTGATTGTTGTCGTTACCGCCATAGTAATCGTCGTGGCATACGTCTTCCGATTCGGGAGATTCTCCCGACGAAAGCACGCGGGAACAGATTCCCGCTGGAGTCAGCAGAGCCCTCCAAGTCCCAACTGATGCCCCCTTTTGCAGAGCAAGAATGAATGGTCCTGTTTCAAGAATTGAAGCAGGTAGAGCGACCAATGAGCAAGATTTAGGATGATCGATACTGAGAATCTGACGAAGAGGTTCGGCAGCATGACGGCCGTCGACTCGGTCACGCTGCATGTGGACGAAGGTGAGGTGTTTGGTTTCTTAGGACCTAACGGCGCAGGCAAG
>DASYWW010000009.1 GCA_035935655.1 Candidatus Bathyarchaeia archaeon | reverse complement strand
TTCCTGCATACTTCATGAGATAAAGGAATTTTATCATTGATTTGGACATGATAATTGATTGATCGCTCCCTCTTAATCGAACTAGAGTGGAATGCGACGACCGAACCTTAGTCATAACATATGACCAGTTCGAAAACAGTTTTACGTATGGGATTACAGCTTGCGTAGTAACTGCAACACTCAAAGGGATCGAGCTTATTCTGTCCAACAAGCGGCCTCGGAATTGGCTCGTATTGGCCGCTTCAGTCGTTTCAATAGCCACGAAGAGTCAAATCTTTTCGTGAAAAGAATTCCGAAGTGCACCGAAGGTTTCACGGGCGTGCACAGAGGAAGAAACCCCCACAACACATGACACTTGTCTAGGAAGTGATTCAATGTACTTCACCGCGCTTGCAAGACTCAATTGTCCACCAGCCATAACACTCATCGCTACGACATTGAGGCCTTTGGTTTGTGCAAGGACGCGCTCACAAGCCTCCTTGGAGGGATTCATCTGATATCCAAGTGCATTAAGCGGTGTGAGAACCACGACATCGTCCAAAGAGGTTCCAAGCTTGTTGACGAAATCAACAAACATCACAAAGTTTCTAGTAACGAAGCCGGGCATTATCCCTGCATATGTTCGAACATAGTCGATATAGTCAAGGGTAATATCAGTCAATTTGAAACTGACCATGAGTTCCGTGAGAATCTCGTGCAGCAGGAGAGATTTCACGTGCAAAGAGTCCGGAACTGTCCGCCTGATTTCATGGAGATGTGCATCAACAAGCAACCTGAGTGCTCTAGAAGAATCTGATGTTAGAAAGCCGAAACTTGCCGAGGCGAGGGAGATGATCCTTGCTCTCCGGAATAGACGGAGAAGAGTCTCTCTAATCATTCGATTCGTTCCACTCTCTGCGGAGATTTGTGCCTGAAGTTGGACATTCGGTATAACGGGATACAGTTCGAAGCCTTGTGTGATCCCGATCTCTCTCATCAGACGAAGAGCGTTCATTAGTATAGGCGTCATGGTAAAGCTTAGTCCATCGGCCCCACTGGCGACTGAGTCGATAACCAAGTTCGCCACATCTCCGGCAACAAGTTTCGGCTTCGACCTCGACCTCTCCTGTGATAGGTGGTCAACGGCATTGAAGGGGTTATCGCCAACTAGTAGTTTATGCGCACTAATCGCCCTTCTCTCTTAGCATCATGTCAATCAATCGATTCACTTGAACCGCACTTTCGAAGTTTGGTTCCGCAGGGTTTCCATCCCTGAGAGATTGTAAGAAGTGCTCATTCTCTACGCAGTATTCTGGATCTCCTAGGAGAAAATCCACGCCAGAATAGAGCTCAGGTCTATCGAAACGCTGACTACGTAATGGGCTTCGACCACCACTGCTGATGAGTTCCAGATAATCATCAGACAGTACAATCTTGCCATGCTCGCCATAGATTTCGATTTTCGTCTCCGGCAACCTGTAACCCGGCATACTCCAGGAGACATCAAATTGGCCAACTAGACCTTGCTTGAATTCTAATACTCCGGAGGCGTAATCATCGACTGCCGATGAATGGATAGAGATTAGGCGTGCACGAGCCCGGTAGGGTTCGCCAAAATACCATAGGAGTAGATCCAATAGATGCGAACCCAAATCTACTAGAGAGCCGCCTTGACCGCACTCGAACCTCCAGCCCTTCCCCCTCGCAAACACAGCAGAGACAAATGAGTAGGCCTTGAATAGTCTGATTTCGCCCAGCGTTTCTTCTTGAATCAGGGACTTGGCCCTCTTGAATGAAGGAGAGAACCTCTTCTGGTAACCGACCATGTTTGTAATTCCAAGGTGGTCTGCGGAATCAGCCATAGTCTGACCAGTGGCCGCGCTTTCTGCAAGGGGCTTTTCAACAAACAGACCAACCTTATTGGTACGAGTTATCTCGCTGGTGATTGCGCCATGCGTAGAAATCGGCGTCGTGACATATATGGCATCCAAGTTCTCGTTGCTCATCATCTCACTCACTTCGTTGTAGAAGTGAACGTTTTTCAAGAAAGTGCGAGCTAACTTCCGGACGAGAAGATCCTTCTCACAAATAGCAACCACCGAACAATCGGCAAGGGCATTCAAGATTCCTGCATGGAGCAGGCCCATCTTGCCAAATCCAACAACCCCTACTCTAATCCTAGAGGAAGCTATACTTGATTTATTCAAGAGGTTTGTGTTAATTGGCGCTGCCTCGACTGTAGTCCGTGGTGACAACTCGATCAATTATTTCATCAATACTCACGCGAGGTTGCCATCCGAGTTTTTCCACACACTTCGTATAATCTGCAAATTGGTCAAAAGCCCTGTCACTTTCAACAGATATGTACTCCAATTTCACGTTTTTCAATCTAGACACCACCTTTGACGCCAAATCTTGAACCGCGACTTTCTTGTTCCCCAAAACGAATAGCTCATTCTTTGATAGTGCATCTGCGCTTTCTAGCGCCCGCGCAAATGCGTCGACCAAATCAGAAGGATGGAGGAAATCCCTCACATGAGTTCCTTGACCATAAATCTGCAAATTCTCGCCTCTTATGGCGCAATCGATGAACTCGCGCACCATGTTGCGCTCGACCTGACGTTCACCAACGATGAAAGGCGCCCGAAATACAACTGTTTTGATGTCGAAATCGAGGCCGTAGGTTCGGGCGATTTCCTCGCCAGCAAGTTTCGAAACCGCGTAGGCGTGTTCTGCCAATGTCGGTGTGGATTCCTTGATAGGTAACCTGTCAGGGCCAGTCCTCCCATATACCGCAAATGAACTAAGGTAAATCAAAGTCCGGACTCCCGTCATACGACTCGCTTCGCAGACATTTAGCGTTCCAATGACGTTTACATGGAAGTTAAGATATGGTTGCCGCTTACTCTGTTCAATCTCGTTCTTCCCTGTGCTTCCGCTAATCGCCGCCAAATGTATCACTGCTTGGGGTTTCGTACTTTCGAACAGAGAAAGTACTTGGTTGAAGTCTGTGATATCGACCGAGACGACACCTTTGCTAGTCCGCTTGTCAATTCCAGTCACTTCGTATCCTCGATCATTCAGCCCACTAACGGTGTGTTGACCGATGAATCCCGCGGCTCCAGTGACAAGTACTCTCATTTCCTTTGATTCATCCCGAGTGCCCCGTAAAGCACATTATCAATGCGACGCAAGGTATACACATCACTCATTAGTTGGCCGAGTTTCTCCTTCCTTCCCAAGTCCTTCCAATCATCCCAGACTGCGCTTAGGAATCGGCCAGTTACTCCGTTCGACTCGTCGGAAGCAAGAAAACGTGCCAGCTCAGCAGCCTTCTCCGCGGGCACACCTCCCAAACGCTTTGTCTTCTCCGCTTGCGCCAAAGCTTTGACGCCTGCCTTCTTTCCCACCGAAAGAATTTCATCTTGCAATCTCGTGTCCACAGCTCCAGGAGCTATCGCATTGACCTGTATGTTGAATGCCTTCACTTCTTCAGCTAATGTTTGGGTCAAACCCAGTACTGCAACTTTTGAAGCCGAATATGAGGAGAACATTGGGTAAGGCATTGGAGATCCCGCACCTGATAGATTTACAATCTTTCCTGACCGTTGCTTTATCATCGTCGGAAGAACGTGTTTCGAAAACAGAAAGGTCCCCATTAGGTTTACTTGTACAGCATGCCACCATTGACCGGCATCAGCATCAGCCATTGGTCCTATGGGACCAAGAACGCCCGCGTTGTTTACCAAGATATCGATTCGTTTGTAGGCAGTCAACGTCTTCTTGACAAATAGCTTTACCTGAACCTCGTCGGACACATCAGCTGCCATCTTGAACACGTCAGCTCCACATTCTTTGGCCTGTCTTGCACTTTCGTCCAACTCTGATTTGGTGCGTGAGAGGATTGCCAACTTCGCCCCGTCTTTGGCAAAACCGATTGAGATTGCTCTTCCTATCCCGCGACCTGCCCCTGTTACTATTGCAACTTTGCCTGAGAGGCTCGGTCGATTTGTTTCCGTTCTGCTATCGTTCACAGCTAACGCCTCTTACCCAGCTTCGGAGAATTTTGTGAACACTAATCATGCACGGCTCAATTGCGAAATCGTCCATTTGGCGGTCCTTGCAACAGCTTCCCGAGCAGAAACTTTCGGTACCCAACCAAGTGATTTCAGCTTGGCTATCGACAAGTGAACAATGGGGTTGTCTCCTACCCATCCACGCGGACCCCCAGTGTAACTCCTCTTCACCCCTTTGAGTTCCATTTCTTCTGTCACTAGGTCAGCAATCTCGTCAACCATCAAGTTCTCCTCAACCGCTATGTTGAATGTGTTTATTCTTTCCGCTGATTTTGAATAACCTACCATCATAGCTTCAACGCAGTCAAGGACATGAATGTACTCTTTGCTCTGCTTGCCGTCGCCAAGAATCTCCAACTCTCGAGCGTTCTGAGCAAGCTTGTGAACGAAATCCCAGGTCACCCCCCTCCTGCATCTTTCACCCACCACGTTCGAGAATCTGTAGGCCCAGAAATTTATATCTGATATTTGGACAAACGCCTGTGCGTACGCTTCACATGCGAGTTTTGAAGCTCCGTATAGTGACGTCTGCACTGGCATGTAACTTTCAGGTGTGGGTCTTACAGTTGCTTCACCGTAGATTGCGGATGACGAGGCGAACACGAGGTCGTCGACGTTGTTCTTGACCATCGCGTCCAGTACATTCAATGTCGCGATAAGGTTGTTGTCCAAATCAGCCCTGTGATTGACCAGGCTGGTCCTTATGTTCGCGTGCGCCGCAACATGAAAAACAACATCGTATCCCCTAAGCAGTTTAGCCACCAATTTTCCGTCAGTCATATCTCCTCGATAGTATCGAAATCTTGCGTCTCGCCTGAGATGAGCAATGTTCGCCAACTTACCTTGTGAGAAGTTGTCAAGAACTGTTACCTCGTATTTGTCCTCAAGGAGTCTGTCGACGATGTGACTCCCGATAAACCCAGCACCACCAGTTACGAATGCCTTCAAGGTCATTGGCTACATCGCTTCGATTCGGCCAGTCAATTTCTTCTCCATCCTTCTGAGCATGAATCCTATTGTTGCCACAGTCAAGCCCTGTCCTCCGATGACGAAGAGCATCAAACTACCCAAGAAGTAACCTGCGTGATAGCTCGCCAAGAAGAGATAGAGGTATGCTGCATAAAAAAGCAGAACGATTGCCGGAACGAGGGCTATGGCCGCAACCAACCCAAATAGGACTACCGGGTTGTAGCGCCTGGCCTGACCAACTATCGCGAAAAGCGCTCTGAACCCTTGCCGCCAGGTGGGTGCCTTGGCAGCTCCCAATCGTTTGCGATAATTGATAGGGACGCACGTGACCCTCCCATCGACAAGCATTTGAGCCGCTATTTCTTGGTCGACTTCGAAGCCTTGCCTGTCAATCAGCAATTGCTTCATTTTCTGAGTGCGCATCAGGTACATGCCGCATGCCACGTCTGGAATGTTGCTCCCCATTAGGATGTTGAATGTCTTCGTCAAAATCCAGTTACCAAGTCTGTGGGTCCTTGAGATGTTCGGGTTGCCCTTGGAACGAAATCCTATGATGTGATCGTAACCTTCGGAATGAGTGACGAATCTGTCAATGTCCTTCGGATCGTACGAGTGGTCCCCATCCATTAGCAGGAAATAGGGAGTGTCGACTATGTCCCTAGCGACAAGGATGGCCCCGGTCTTCCCCTTGCCATGCTGCTCAACGACCTGTGCGCCTTTCAGACTCGCGATTTCTGCCGTCCCATCCACGGAGTAGCCATCAACAACCAAGATCTTGCCATAGCCCGCTGAACGTACCTCATCGATCAGCATCCCAATCGCCTCCCGTTCGTTCAAGGTTGGAATAACTATGGTCACCCGTTCTCTCAGAGCACCTAGTCCGAGATCGGTCGAGAAGGTGGACTCGTTCAAATCATTTCATAACTATTAGGA
>DASYWW010000008.1 GCA_035935655.1 Candidatus Bathyarchaeia archaeon | reverse complement strand
CGTGATTGTCACGTTGGTCCCTTTCTGAACCGTGATGATGGGCCATGAATTCTGCGGGACCCCATGGTTGATGCTGTCGTTGAAGCCGTTGGCATCTGCTATTATGAGGAAAGTACCTGGTTGCTTGACTGGAGGGCTCCTTGACTGTGTCAGAAAGTAGGCAACCACAATTACCGAGCTGACGACAATGACCGCCATAAGGATGGCGACAAACGTCCGCCGGTCAAGCAAGGCCATGCGCCTACGAATGGAAAAGAGCAGCAAGATAAATGCACGCGAAACCGAAAACGAGCCAGAGTCCAACTTTCACTGACTCGTATGATGTCGC
The DNA here is from genome assembly GCA_035935655.1 of Candidatus Bathyarchaeia archaeon. Lineage (NCBI taxonomy): Archaea > Thermoproteati > Candidatus Bathyarchaeota > Bathyarchaeia (SeqCode) > Bathyarchaeia archaeon. The sequence continues at coordinate 2,184 of DASYWW010000008.1, read as the reverse complement.
GGGTACGGAGCCAGAGAAGAGAGGCCTCGCTAGTCTGAGCGCGGCGTAGGCCGAAGTTCCCGTCCCGAGGGCGAAGAAATAGGTCGCGTCGTATCTGATGTAATACCCAGTCGCGGCTCCAACCAAGGAAGGAGTCACGAACAAGGCAGTCAGCACTATGCAATCCTTCAGCCACCCCGAGGCTTTCTTTGACCTAGCTTGAGAGTAGGCGACATAACACGCTCCAATCATCATCGGTTCGAGCGCTTTGTGCAGCGCATATGCGACCCCGGCGCTGACCCCTCCAAAGGCATCGAGGAGAGAAGTAATTGGGGTGGTTGCCACAATGCTACCGAACGCGGTGCCTTCGCCGAATCCGTGGACTCCGACCGCAATCGCGACTAGGAGAGGGATACTGAAGTCAAGTGACCCTCCCGCTGAATCGCCTGCGAAAATCTTGCGATCGGCAAAGAAAAGAAGAATGACTCCAAAAGCAAACAGGGCAGAGACAGCAACTTGGTTCAGGCCGCCGGTAAAACCAAGATTCACGTATAGGTTCGCCGAGCCACTAATTGTGTCGACGAAGAACCATAGGAAGATTCCGAATGCGAACGCCGCCAGGAGCTTCGGCCGCACGAACTTCCCCGCTCCCGTAATTATGACCAAACCCAGGAAGACAGGGAATGCGGTGGAGGCGAACCAGGCCAGGAAACTGTCGGCGAAGGCCAGCAAGGCTTCCATTCAATTGCAGGGAATCGACTTTATGCCTTGTGGCTCAGGCCGTGACGGGTCAGGCGTTGAGTAGCTTACCTTGCTTCGACAATGCGCGTAGTTTGAACCGAACCCGCTGAACGTTCATAACGGATGTCGAAGAATATGATGCCTGACAACTGGTGGCCGGAGAAACAGAGTTCCTCCTGGATTTGGGGGTCCTCACGGCTGCCGCACTTATCTTCAGCTTGGTCTTCGTCAGGCTGAAGCTTCCGGTCGTCTCCGCGCAGATTCTGGCCGGAATGCTGGTCGGCCCTTATGTTCTCGGATGGGTGGTTAACCCGACGATCATAAATCAGATTTCCTCCATTGGGATTGTGCTCCTCCTGTTCATCATAGGCCTGGAGCTGGACCCGGTCGAATTGCAGAAGGTGGCGACGAAGATCGTGTCCCTTACTTTGGTTGAAGTCGGCCTGGCCTTCGCCTTCGGCCTTGTCGCATCGTACCTGTTAGGCCTCGGACTGATCCTTTCCATCATATTTGCTATGGCCGCTTCCATCAGCAGCACGGCCATTGTGGGGAAAATTATCCTCGAGCGGCGGATGTTCCAGGCGAGCGAATCGAAGACCCTGGTGGGCCTGATGATAATGGAAGACATCATTGCTATTGGTTTCCTGATTACTCTCTCGACAATCGCGCCAGGTGTGGCAGTGTCTCCATCAGAGCAATTGTCACGCGTAATCATCACAGGCCTCGGCGGAGTTGGGTTGGTCGCAGTCGGTTACCTCGTTGCCAAGTTCCTCGCACCATTTGTCATCGACCATCTCGCATCCTACGAGATTGAAGGTGAGGAGATTCCTTTCCTCTTTGCCCTTGCTCTGGGCCTTCTGTTTGGGATATTGGCCGCCGATCTGGGATACTCCCCGGGCATTGGCGCCTTCATAATCGGGCTGTCGATTCGTGGCAAGCAATCGAAGTTCCTCTTTGAGAAGGTGGCGACACTGAAGGACCTGTTCATCGTCCTGTTCTTTGTTTCCATGGGGAGTCTGATCAACCCATTTCCGGCCCTGGCCCTCGGCCTGCCCATCGTGCTTGTTCTGATTCTCTTGGTTGTGGGAAAGTTTACAGGTGGATATACAATCGGCACTCTAATCGGGCGAGGGAGGGAAGGTAACCCAACTTCGCCTGTCACCTACGGGACATGGCTGATCCCCAGAGGCGAGTTCTCCCTTGTCATCGGCCAGTTCGCATTGTCCCTCGGATTGGTTGGCTCAGACTTGTTTTCCCTGATCGGTCTGTCAGTCCTCGTCACGGCCATTGTGGGTCCATTCCTTCAAAGATTCACGGGACCTAGATTGGCTCCCGTCGACCATGCATTAAGACCGCAGATGGACTAGGTAACTGTGCGCAAGGTGCAATCTACCGGTCATCCCATATCCATCGCGGCCAGATTTCGCGCAACGGCTGAGTTGGTCTTCTTGAGTTCTTCCTTCG
>DASYWW010000007.1 GCA_035935655.1 Candidatus Bathyarchaeia archaeon | reverse complement strand
ATGGCGCATCCGGCGCAACCACAGAATTGAAGCAGCTCTTCGCTCGCTGATAAAAAGGGAAATGAGATTGGGCTCTCCTTCCGAATACACAAAAGCCAAATCCCGTTCGCTGGTAATTTTCTCGACCAAGTCAGGGGAAACAATTACTGATTGGAGATGGTTCAAGGCAGAATGGGCCTCAAGATATTCGAGCTGGGAGTGTCCGGAATTCTCTTCGCGAAGAAGCCAATAGAACAGAATTCCGAGAAGCAACAATCCTATGATTATTGGAAAGACAATTTCGCTCACGGGCGTCCCACTCTGATCAGATGCGTTCTAGCGCGAAGCAATAGGATGCGAGTCTCGCGCGCAAGGTTTTCGTAATCCCGCTCAATAGTTTCTGTACCATCGATCACCCGCTGAGGACTTGGAGACCAAAGAGCAACTAACCAGATGATTAGAGATATCGCATAACAAACAGGATCAATTTGCCGCATCAGGAGAGCAAATCCGGAAATGGGATGAGTGATGAAAGTAAAGGAGATCACGTCCGCGCCTATAAACAGTGAATACCCAAACAGAAGTCCTTTCACATTTCTATTTACAAGAATCTTGTAATAGATCAAAAGTGCCAAGAGGCAGAACAAAAGAACGGCTTGGACTTGCCGCAGACTGCGTTCCATGTTGGCGATCGCGTAGGGAAGCACGATGTCAGGTTTGTTTAGCAGATTTATCCCTACTTTTACCACAACTCCAAGAAATACAAACATCAGAAGAGTTCTAGCCAGCCTCGCCACGCCAGGATAATTCTTGAGCGAAAGATTGAATATCTCCACGGTTACGCCATAGCCCAAAACGGCTTGAAGAAATGCGGTCAGCCAGTAGAACAAGAAATAGATATCTGGTGACGTCTTTGATAGAGGGATTGCAACTAGGTCGACCAGTAGGACAAATGAAATATACAAATGAAAGATAGGGAATCGCCTCAGCAGTTTTGTCCGGGTGGCTCGAAGCAATACTAAGGCTTCGAGACCGATGCATGTTCCCCAGACTATTTGGCTCCACATACGATTATCACCGTAAGAATTTAACGCATATTATCACAAGTGAAGGGAACGGTACTTGCGCACCGTTCCCTTTTCGATCGATTCGCACCCTTTCCTAGGCTCTAACACCGCCTGATGGCGGCCAGGGTGGTATAGGATGGCCTCCGTCCGCCAGCAGTGGGGATGGGGTTTGAGCTAGCACTGGGGGCTGGATTAGGTTCGATGGCCCAGGCCACGGTGGTATGGGGTGTCCGCCATCAGCCTGCAGGGCTAGTCCTGATACATGTTTTGAATTGGTCTTTGGGGTGACAAAGAGTGTCACTGCACCCAAAATAAGAACTACGCTGAGTCTCTTAATCATTTTCTATCCTCCTTGTAGTTTTCACTGCATTAGTCTGGTACCCGGAAACAGCTTATGAAGGCTGCGAGATTGAATCTGAGAGTAGGGATGTTGCTTGGAATACTGAGCACATTCGTGCAGGCCGGAATGCGTGAATCAATTCCGTAAGTCAGTAGCTTGACTCAATTGCTCGGATTGGTAAGCAATATAAAAGTTATATTTCAGCTGATTTTCCAAAGCTAGTATGCTTCCAAAAGAGGACGAAAACTTGTGCAGCCGTTCTCGCAAAAATGGACGGCGAGACTTGAGGTTCTCGTTTACTGAGTCTCAATCGGGGCGGTCGAAAGCGGCATTTTTTGATGTTTCTTGATCAATTCTGAGTCTGAGCGGCGTAGGCCAGACTGGCATTCAGGCGTTCATCGAGGATGGCGGCTACGTACTTGGCGCACATAGCGGTTTCTTTCTTTGTTCGTTCGGCTAGGGCTGGAAACATCCGTTCGGATGAATTGGA
>DASYWW010000006.1 GCA_035935655.1 Candidatus Bathyarchaeia archaeon | reverse complement strand
CTCAGTCCCACGCCGTTGACCATGCTGGGCGACCCCCGCGCAATCTCACGCCCCCTGAAACAATTCTAAAACCCTTTCCGAGAGAGCAAGGATTTAACGGCCAGCCGGCTCGGGTCGAGACCGGGCCGGCGTAGCTCAGCCTGGTAGAGCGTTCGCCTCGTAAGCGAAAGGCCGAGGGATCGATACTTGCCTTCGCAGGCGAGAAGCCCTCCGCCGGCTCTTTTCTCCTAGGACTTCATTGGAACTTATATGCGATGGGCGGTTAGAAGCACATGCACCACCAAACGCTTAGCTGGGCTCGGTTAACTCGACAAAAAAGAGACTCTAGGTTGAGTGAGTTGGGGATATGCGCTGAGGTCCTCGAAAAAATTAGGTCGTTACCTCCTCGCTCTAGAATATTGCAAGCCGCGAGAGTCGCGCAGACAGTTGATGAGGAGCCTAATTCTGACTTAATAGAATATGTTGCCGGATACGCCCCTAGGAGTGCGGTATACCATTACTTCCGAAACATGGCAGAATTGCTCAACTTTGTCGGGGTCCCCCCATCACCTAGGCCGCTGTCAAAGATTCTTCTACAACCACCATGCTTCGACCTGGCTTCCGTGGTTACGCCAACCGCAGAGAAGTCTTTAGTTCACATGGAGGACGCCAAGAATGAGAAACGTTTCCGGGTTTGGCAGAAAGTCAATGGCGGTATGAGGTCCACGGTGCTGAACCGCCGACTACACAGAATTACTTTCCTGAGCGGCATATTGCTTTACGCGGGAGAGGGAACTAAATCCCTCGCGACGAGCAGAGTAGAGCTTGCCAACTCAAACCCAGGCATTCTACGTCTCCACATCAAATTCATGAAAGCCATAGGAATTCCAGCCACGAAACTCAGGGCGCGGGTTCAGCTTCACAGGCTCGAAGAGGAAAGGGAGGCTGAAGAGCTTTGGTCGAGAGAATTGGGATTGAACTCTACACAATTCGTGAAACCGTTACTAAAGGCCCCGAGTGAATTTGCAGGCAGACGAACTTTTACCTTGCAGCTCAATTATTCCAACACCATGCTTCTCGTCCTTCTTCGCCATTGGACGAGCAATCTTGAGGATCTAGTCGAAAAGATAAGCAAGTAGAACCGCTTCACCTGCGTCCCCCGAAATCGAATCTCGGAAACCTTTAACGAATCAATTGTTCGCTGAGCTAGAACCTGATTTGTCGGAAGGAGTCATTGTCCCTCGCGTGCCTGTCGCGGCTATCCTCGGGGTAGTGCTAGCTCTGCTTGGAACCCTTGCCTACTCCTACGAGTTGTTGACGTTAAGGATTCCTCCGCGCGGAGTAGTGTCAGACTTGCCAGCTGTGGCTGGCGTATACTTCGTTCTTGTTCTAGCATGCATCGGACTAGTGATTTACGACGTCTGGCGCACCTTCAGACTAAAGATTGCTGCCGAGATGAGCAAGGGCGTAGTGCCGCTCTCACCAGCCTGGATGATTCCATATGTCCTCTCAGAGAAGAAGTATCGGAGATACTTCGTCCTGTCATCGATAGTGTACGGAATATTCTATGCGGTGATCACAAGCATGATCGTCTACCAGCCTGCGGTCGACTTTGTTCAGGCATATGGAGTTGATTTCCCGTCAATAGTAGTGGCTCCTGTCTTCAACGCACCACCTTTCAGCCCCGTCGTCACTGTCTATCTG
>DASYWW010000005.1 GCA_035935655.1 Candidatus Bathyarchaeia archaeon | reverse complement strand
ATCGATCGTCGTCCAAATAAAAAACCTCGGCTGAGATCGTGGTTTGGTTAATTCTAATATGGTGCGCGAGAGAGGACTTGAACCTCCACGCCTTGCGGCACTAGCTCCTAAGGCTAGCGTGTCTACCAATTCCACCACTCGCACATTTAAAGTATTATAGCATGGAAAACCAACAGTAGACAGGTGGTTACTACTCAGCCCTACCGAAACTTGCACTAAAGTCTATTCCACGCTAGCATAAGCGGTAAATGCTCAAAACAAAAGCTCATTTAGTGGATAGTAGCGTACTGTATAGTCTAGACAAAGACGAGCTTATTAGTATAGTCCTGACCCTCAGTCAGAACATGGGTGAACTCATAGACCATGTAGCCACCTTAGACGCTACAATTGCAGCCCTAGAAAAGAACAGTACCAATAGTTCCAAACCACCATCCAGCGATATGCCAAGTTCCGGCAGGAATGCGAGGGATACCAGCACCCCTGCTTCTCACCAACGAAACTCCCGCAATGCTTCTGGTCGTAAGTCAGGTGGTCAGCCTGGACACCAAGGCAATACCCGTGAACTGGTAGATAACCCAGATATAGTCATTGCCTGTGCCCCTGACTTCTGTGGTGGCTGTGGTAAGGACTTCCTTACCGTGGGTACTAGGAGTACGCACATCGACGAAATTATTGCTCGTTCCCAAGTTGTCGACATCCCGCCCATAGTGCCCGTAGTCACTGAGTACCAGACGGTAGCTCGAACGTGTGCCTGTGGTCATACCACCAATGGTCACGTACCACCTGAAGCTAGCTGTAGTGGTACGGTACAAATTGGTACCAACGCCAGCAGTCTGCTGGTTTACCTCAATAGTGCACACCATCTGCCTTACCAACGCTTGCAACAGGTGGTAGCTGATCTGTTCAACCTACGCTTAAGCCAAGGTAGTATTGCTAACAAACTGGAAGCCGCTGCAATAGCTGCTTTGCCACTTCGCCAAGTCATCCTCGACTTCCTGCACCGTAGCCCTACTGTCGGTAGTGACGAGACGGGTGTGAAGGTAGCCGGAGCCCGAATCTGGCAATGGGTCTGGCAGAATGCCAGAGCCAGCTATTACGCTATATCTCCTCATCGAGATTACCAAACAGCCAAAGACCACTTTGGTGAATACTACGCGGGGTGTCTGATCCATGACTGCTACAGTGCGCAGAACAACACGCATGCTGGCTGGCATCAACTGTGCCATGCCCATTTGCTCCGTGACTTACAATTTGTAATAGATACCGAACAGAGCAACTGGGCCTACCACTTGCAACGTTTCCTAGTGCGATCACAACGAGCCCGAGATCATATCTGGACAGCTGACTTTGATCCCAATCTCAGAGAACACATCATTGATGACTACTATGCACAACTGGCACAGTTTACTGCACAGCAGCTACCAGGCAAGGAAGCCAAGCGATTACAGAAACGCTTCAAAAAACACGAGGATAAGATCCTCTACTTTATGACTACGGCAGATATACCGCCAGACAACAATGGTAGTGAGCGGGCGATTCGTAACGCCAAGGTCAAACAGAAAGTTAGTGGTGGCTACCGCAGTAACCGAGGAGCAGAACGACAAGCACTCCTATTGTCAGTCATCGAGACCGCGAAGAAACAGGATCTTAATGTGCTGGAAGTTATACAGCAGTTAGTTCGTGGGGACAGTGTTCAGTTGTTTAGGGGGTGAGTAGTAACGATTAATTAAGCCGCTCGGTTGTGTAAAAATGGTGATTTTTAGCTTTACTGGAACGCGATGGCTAAATGAGTAGTTATCATTTTGCTACGTTCTATGCCCTCGCAGACAGAGCACCACAGCTAAAGCCGTGGGTGCATGAGCCCTTACGGTGGTACAATGTCCGTATGCAACGTATGTATCGGGTCAGGGCGCTCGCTTACCGTTTGCACTACGTTGACTTAAGGGATTACTCACAGAAAAACATTCGTTATAGTAATCAGGGATACTATGGTTTGATAGGAATGGTGAAGTCCTTCCTTAGCTTAAGTCAATGATCGTGAGGCTTAATGAGTCACTACCGTAAACTTAAACGATTGCAGAAAACTGTTCTGTAATATTGTTAGCTACAAAGGATGTTTAGCTATCCTGAGGCAAACGAAATTTGGTTAGTAGAATCCTTAAGT
>DASYWW010000004.1 GCA_035935655.1 Candidatus Bathyarchaeia archaeon | reverse complement strand
AATCGATCCCAAATATGTGGAAGCTTATTACCAGCTTGCGCAGGCGGATATGGGAATGCGCGAAGGAAAGGGCGCCTTTGATGCGCTAAGTAGTGCGATTGAGATCGATCCGAATCGTGTGGACGCACGGCTTGGCCGCGCGCAGATTTACCTCTATGCCGCAAAAGGCGATCCCAAGTATTACGGAAATGCCGAAGAAGATATCAATTCTGTTCTGAAACAAGATTCTCAGAATACTCAAGCTCACCGCTTGCTGGGGACGGCCTATGCGGCACAGAAGAAATACGACGCCGCTTTGCAAGAATTCTCGACAGTAGCCAAATTGGAGCCTGTCAAGGCGTCGCCATACATGGACATGGGGTTGGTGCAAATGGCATTGAAGCAATTCTCCGATGCCGAGCAGAGCTTCAAGAAAGCCGTTGAGCTTGAGCCCAGGTCCTCTCAAGCCTACGTTGACCTGGCGAATTTCTACGGGTCCCAAGGAAAGGCGCCCGAAGCGGAAGCAGCGCTTCAGAAAGGCGCGCAGAATATCCCGAACGACACCACGATCTATCTAGATTGGGCAGCGACTCTCGCAAGTGAGGGCAAGAATTCGGACGCAGATGCCACGCTCAAAGTGCTCGAGAACCAGTCACCCAAGTCAGTGGAGGTCGCGAACGCGATAGGCGATTACTATTTGCAGCGGAACGCGGTTGAACAAGCCATTGGAGAATATCAGCGAGGTCTTACAATCGATCCGAAGAATCTCTCCCTCCAGCAGAAACTCGAGGATATTTATTTAACGACTGGGAAGCTCGACTCCGCTGCTCAAGTTGATTCTGCCTTAATGCAACAGGCCCCTAATGATTCTATTAACAAGATCAATCACGGGCGTCTATTGTTGGAACAGGGAAAGTACCAGGATTCTGTATTGTCGCTTCAGAAGACCGTGGCGGATGCCGGCGATTCAAACGAAGCTCATTACTATCTTGGAATGGCGTACTGGAAATCAGGGAAAGCGGATCAAGCTAACACCGAACTCCAAAACGCCCTGCGGATCACCCCGGGATTACCCGTAGCCCTACGCGCCTTGGCGCAACTGAATTTCGCACAACAGAATTATCCAGTTGCGCAGATCTATGCGCAAGAACTGGTCCAGAGCAATTCGAAGAACCCTTCCGACCATCTCCTATTGGGAGAAACCCTTTTCCAGCAAGGAAAAGACAAAGAGGCTGAAGCTCAAATTCTCGCTGCCAAGCAGCTCGCTCCCAATAATGCGGGCGTGCATATCGACATTGCACTTCTCTACAATTCAGAAAAGAAATATCCAGAAGCTGACAAGGAATATCAAGCGGCACTTCAGGCGGCTCCGGACAATGCAGCTGTCTTGGATCAGTATACGGGCTTCCTGGTCTCCCGAGGAGAGCTGGCCAAAGCGGTGACGCTCGCGGAGCAATTCCTGACGAGAAATCCGAAAGACGCCCGCGCCCATCTGATTCTGAGCGGAGTCCAACTGCGGGCCAGGAACTTCAAGGTAGCGGGCGCCGAGGCCGAACAGGCAATACAACTGGCCCCGAGATCCATTCCGGCGTATTTGGAGCTAGGACAGGTGCTGGACGCGCAGGGCGATACTGCCGGCGCCTTGCAGGCTTACCAGAATGCACTGGCTGTCGATCCCAATGACGCGGCGCTCCTCACACAAATTGGAAACATTTACATGAACCAAGGAGATCTGTCCCGAGCAGCAGAGGAATTTCAAAAGGCGATTGGTGCCAACGCACCAGACTCTCCAAACTCTGCCGCGGCGGAAAATAATCTGGCTTGGATTTATGCAGAGCAGGGACAAAATCTTGATGTGGCTTTGGGTCTGGCACAAAAGGCCAAGTCTCAGTATCCCGAAACGCCTACCTTCACAGACACTCTGGCCTGGGTGATGTACAAGAAGGGAGATTATTCCGGCGCCATACCGTACCTTCAAGACTGCGTGAAGAAGTCTCCGGAGACCGGCCAGTTTAAATATCACCTCGGGATGGCTTTGGTCGCGGCCGGTCAGAAACAGCAGG
>DASYWW010000003.1 GCA_035935655.1 Candidatus Bathyarchaeia archaeon | reverse complement strand
CATGTGGGTGCGGCCGGATTTGAGGATGCGATCGAACTCCTTCGCTTTGCGAGAGAGGGAAATCTCTAACAAGTGAACCGATTCCATTAGTTCGTCGAGGAGCTTAACTGTTGCAAGACGCATCGAGGTAGGGAAGACGTCGTTTGTGGACTGCCCGAAATTTACGCAATCATTGGGATGACAAAGCGAATAATCGCCTCGATTTCCTCCGAGGAGCTCAATCGCACGATTCGCTATAACTTCATTGGCGTTCATATGAAACGAGACGCCGGCGCCAGCTTGATACACGTCTACAACGAACTGATCATTGAGCTTTCCAGAAATCACATCTTCGGCGGCCCGAACAATGGCATCGGCGATCCTAGGCTGGACTAATCGGAGCTTTCCATTCGTAAGCGCGGCCGATTTCTTTATAAAACCAACGGCCTGGATCAGGCTCGGATGAGCCCGGTTACCGCTTATTGGGTAGTTCTCGAGCGCTCGTTGAGTCTGAATCCCATAGTACACGTCGGCAGGCACTTGCATCTCCCCCAGCGAATCCTTTTCTATGCGCAATTTCATCTGAACCACTCCATCCGAACACCCCTCTTACGATACATTTATTTGGAGAAGATCTTTAACCAGTCTAGCAGATTCGCACTGTAACAGTCTAAGAGGTGTGTTTGTCGACTTGGTAGATGAAATTCAGTTTTGCGCAAATGGGATTTCCAGCTTTGGAGGAATTTCAACGGGGCGCGATAGCTCAGAGCCTGCTGACGTCCTTGGGTCGTAAATGTGCTCCAAGTGGCGCAGCTGTGGGCTGAGTGTGCAGCTGTCCCTCACTAGGGAGCTTGCCTGCAGTTACCAATATAATTGCAAGTGAATATGCTTTTCCGATGGTAATTCAGATAATCGCACTGCAGATATACACATAGGTGGACCGCCTTGCTCAACCAACCCTAATATTGAATGCTCACGCGCTTGGAGTACCTCTCCAATCGAATCTTTGTAGCAACACCGGGCTGCGAGTGCTACAGGTCATTCGTATGAGAACAAGCGTCGATGCAATCTACTTTGCTCCACTTCATATTGAAGCTGTCCTACATTACTCCGTCCGTAACATAGATAGTCGTCTAACATATAATTGACTGCCTTCAGATCGTGATGCGGCGATTGGACCACGGCTGAATTGACCGTCGTCTAAGCATGTAGGCAAAGTAACTAGATGCCAGAAGCAGATGCAAACGAACTCGGCAATTTAAAGGAGTGGAGATATATCTGGAACTTCTAGAGCATTCACTGTGAAATGTCGGGAGAACCGAATGTGTCGGACCAATTGCCCTGCGCTCAGTTTGTACTGTTACCCGGAGAGTAAGGCGAAAGTAACAGGTGGCAGTGCAGCGCATCGAGGAAATTGGAATAGAGCGCTCAAGATAAACAGAATCGAATCGGAGGTCAGCGCAGTCAAGAATAGCCCCTCTTCGGATTTCTCGGCAAGGCAGGATATGCGCACACGAAAGATCAGTCTGTTAACTCAAGAATTCAACACAGCAATTCTGACGTGCCTTATGCGTGCTATCGATTCCGATTGAAGAATTAAGGTGATGGGTTGGAGTTCTCGATTTTGACTATAACTACCAACGAACTCGAAACGCTGCGAAAGCGGCAGCTCATGATCAACTGGCTGCGGCGAACAGCATCTGTCCCGACTTCTGCGCCATGCAGGGGTTGCCCGGCATCCGCAAGAGCTGCAGCAGACGTTTCGCTCTCCGCAGTGGTGCCTCTCTCGATCGCACGTTCCCTCGAAGCAGAAAAGCACGGACGCGCTGCGCCTTTCGAATATCCTGGCTCCGACGCGCCGGGTGACTCTCATGCACGTAGTGCAACGGACGGTCAATGGCCAGCCGACGCTGGTCACATATCCATCTTGCCAGTCGCGCTTGAGTGTCGGCCTCAACCATTTCGTCAACGATGGCACAGATTTGCTGCATTAATTGTTGTCGAAGCGCCGCAGCCTCGTTTAGTCGCACAAGTTCGAAGGCCTGAAGCGAATTCTCTGAGCAGGTGGCAAGGTAATCGAGTAGGGGCTGATTCGTCTTCATGGGCCGTCCTCCCGGAATCGAGGGTTACTGAGTCAAGTGGCGCTCAGTGGCAGAATATTAAGA
>DASYWW010000002.1 GCA_035935655.1 Candidatus Bathyarchaeia archaeon | reverse complement strand
ACTAGGCCCATCCTCCCCCTGTACTTCTGGTTGATGTAAGAAATCTGCAGCGTTCCTTGCAGCTCTCTCTTGTCCACCCAAGACACATCATAGAATGCGACATTTCCAACCATTTCACGGCCCGTCATCCACAGATAGATGACAGACACCGCCGTTGTCAATACTGAAGACGAGAAGACATAGGCAAACCATCCAGAAGAAACTAGGTCACGCCATATCGAAGGGCTCAGGCTGTATAGGATAAAACTAACCAGAACAAAAAGTAGAAGAGAATATACGCCGACGAACGGAAGAAGGAACTTCAATTGCCTCGCGTCTCTCCTTTCAGCGCACCATGCATGAATCGTCCCCTCCCTCATCTTGATGACGCCTCTTGGTAGTCTCTCTGATCGGATTCTTAAACGATAGCTACGCATGGAAGACGGCGAGAAGGAAGAAGTAATTAGATGGGATTATATTCGTCTGATTCTTGTCAAACTCAATAGCCAGTCTAAGAGAAATTCTAAACTCTCAAGAAAAGTCGAGTACTACTCGAAAGAAATTCAGGGAATCCTTATATTCTTCCAAGCAACCCCCCGTCAGTTTGCAAATCCATAATCGGACACATACGCCCATGATTCAGCCGGCGGCGGCGTCGGCTACAATCTGCGGTCCAAGACCAAAATATGAGTAGCCGTCCTCCAATCATGGGCAAATCTCCGTAATGGAGGCTTGAACAAACCGGAAGCCCTGCAAGCTTCCCGGACGCTTAAGTCTGACATTGGCCTTGGAAGAACCCTCGTCACGAAACACAGCTAGAAACCTTGCGGCTGTAAACCCGGTTGATCCTGCCGGACCCGACTGCTCTGGGGGTGAGGCTTATCCATGCGAGTTAGCCCTTGAGGCCATGTTCAAGGGCGGCGTACGGCTCAGTAACACGTGGCCAATCTGCCCTAGAGACAGGGATAACCTCGCGAAAGTGAGGACAACACCTGATAGGTGAAGATTCCTGGAATGGTTCCTCGCTCAAAGGATACTGGACACATGCTGTTCAGTGTTGCTCTAGGATGAGGCTACGGCTGATCAGGCAGTTGGTGGGGTAACGGCCTACCAAACCTATTACCAGTACGGGCCGTGAGAGCGGGAGCCCGGAGATGGGCACTGAGACAAGGGCCCAGGCCCTACGGGGCGCAGCAGGAGCGAAACCTCCGCAATGCGCGAAAGCGCGACGGGGCCACCCCGAGTGCTATCCGTTGAGGATAGCTTTTCATTAGTCTAAGAAGCTGATGGAATAAGCGGGGGGCAAGCCTGGTGTCAGCCGCCGCGGTAATACCAGCTCCGCGAGTGGTCGGGACGTTTATTGGGTCTAAAGCGTCCGTAGCCGGCTTACTAAGTCTCCGGCTAAAGCCCACGGCTTAACCGTGGGATTGCCGAAGATACTGGTAGGCTTGGGGGCGGAAGAGGCCGAGGGTACTCACGGGGTAGGGGCGAAATCCTATAATCCCGTAAGGACCACCAGTGGCGAAGGCGCTCGGCTAGTACGCGCCCGACGGTGAGGGACGAAAGCTGGGGGAGCGAACCGGATTAGATACCCGGGTAGTCCCAGCTGTAAACGATGCAGACTAGGTGTTGGATAGGCTTCGGGCCTATCCAGTGCCGCAGTGAAGACAATAAGTCTGCCACCTGGGGAGTACGGCCGCAAGGCTGAAACTGTCGAAGTTGGGGGTAAGTCAAAGCTCTAGGCTTCGATGGCAGTTAACTTAAAGGAATTGGCGGGGGAGCACCACAAGGGGTGAAGCTTGCGGTTTAATTGGAGTCAACACCGGGAACCTTACCAGGGGCGACAGTTGGATGAAGGTCAGATTAAAGGTCTTACCGGACTAGCTGAGAGGAGGTGCATGGCCGTCGCCAGTTCGTGCCGTGAGGTGTTCTCTTAAGTGAGAAAACGAACGAGACCCGTGCCTTTAGTTGCCATCGTATTCCTTCGGGAATGCAGGCACACTAGAGGGACTGCCTCCGCTAAGGGGGAGGAAGGAGCGGGCCACGGCAGGTCAGTATGCCCCGGATCCCCTGGGCCACACGCGAGCTGCAATGGCTGGGACAATGAGCTCCGACCCCGAAAGGGGAAGGTAATCCCCAAACCCAGCCTCAGTTGGGATTGAGGGCTGCAACCCGCCCTCATGAACATGGAATCCCTAGTAACCGCGTGTCATCATCGCGCGGTGAATACGTCCCTGCTCCTTGCACACACCGCCCGTCGCTCCACCCGA
>DASYWW010000001.1 GCA_035935655.1 Candidatus Bathyarchaeia archaeon | reverse complement strand
CCTCTTTTGGAAGCTCTCCTTTATCATCGAGATTTCTTGCCCACTTATAATATGCCTCCATCAAAATAATAGCATCCTGAAATTCCGCTTTCCGACCAGGGGAGGCTTTAGCAACTTCCCAAACAAATTTCGTTCTTTCTTTTGCAAAATCAAATGCGATATTGAGAATCATTTCCCGTCTTCGAGATTTCCTTTCTAAGGTACTATGCAGGCCGTTCCTCCCGCCGGGTTAAAATCCCGGCAGGAGTGTGGAAGCTCTGAAGGAGGAACGGTATGAAAAAGAGTAGCACAGAAGGGGTGTTGAAAGGTATTACCCAGAAGGACAAGGTGTACGTGGGCCTGGATGTACATAAACGCAACATTGAGGCAACCGTAAGGGTGAACGGCGTGGAAAGGACTCCGCTTTCGATGCCGGCGAACCCGGATACGGTGGTGAGGTTCCTAGAGAAATACCGGTTGGGCCTGAAAAAGGTGGTGTATGAGGCGGGTCCTACCGGATATGGATTGGCCCGGAGGCTGAGGAAAGAGGGTATGCCCGTGGAGGTGATCGCGCCTGGGAAGACGCCGAAGATGGCCCAAGAAGGGGCTAAGTCGGACCGATTGGATAGCCGGAAATTGGCGGAATATGCCGAAAAAGGGTTGTTAAAGGCCGTGGCGGTCCCGACCGAGGAAGAGGAAGGCCATCGTCAGTTGGTACGCCTGAGAAATTCCATCGTTGAGAAACGCAGGCGGGTCAAACAGCAGATCAAGAGTTTCTTGTTACAGCATGGGCTGAAGGAACCTAAAGGACTGGGGCGTTGGAACCTGTATGCCATTCATGGTTTGAAGGAGATCGAGATGTCCAAGCCCCTCAGGTACACCCTGGATAGCTATATCCGGGAGCTGCTTTACTGGGTGGATGAACTCCAGAAGGTGAACAAGGAGTTGAAGGCGTTGATGAACGCCGAGGGCTACGAAAAGAAAGCCCGGATTTTGAAGAGCCACCCTGGTGTGGGAGAAGTAACGGCGGTCCAGATGTTGACGGAGGTTTACCAGCCGCAAAGGTTCAAGAACGCCAAGCAGGTAACGGCCTATGTGGGGTTATCCCCCAAGGTTAGGCAGAGCGGGGAAAACCGCAAGGAAGGGCCGTTGGTAAAGGCCGGAAGGGAAACCTTGAGGGCGGCGTTGGTGGAAAGCGCCTGGGCCTGGGTGCGGGTGGAGAAGAAGGCGGCAAGAACTTACGGTCGTTTGATGAGGAACACGGGCAGTTGCAAGAAGGCCATCGTGGCCATGGCCCGGAAGCTACTGGTTCATTTGTGGGTGATGTTGGTCAGGCAGGAGCCTTACCGGGCAACGGCCTGAGGGAAGTCCAGGTTTCGTCATTCGAATCGGAAGGGATGACCACGGTAGAGACTCAGTGCTTAAAGCACGTTGCTAAGGTGGTGGCTCCCATCCATTTTCGGAAATTATCTTGTGCCTTGAGCACGAATAGCAGACTGAATCCGCGAAACCAAGGACAACCGCTTAAAACATAGAGGCTTGACGAACGGCCTCATAGCAGAGTCT